>WLQV01000001.1 GCA_009697555.1 Actinomycetota bacterium
GCATTCTCACGCTTCATGCCAGCTTGAATTGCTAGTTCGGCATTGGCCTTCATGTGGCGCCACTCGCCATGAACTGGCATGACATGTTTTGGTTTAACAATGTTGTAGCAGTACAACAATTCACCTGCAGCGGCGTGGCCCGAAACGTGCACGAGCGCATTGGCTTTATGAACTACCTTTGCGCCAAATCGCGTGAGTTCATTAATAACGCGATAGACCGGATTCTCATTACCTGGAATGAGGGATGAGGCCAAAATAACGGTGTCGCCTTCGCCTACGCGAATCGCGTGATCACCATTTGCCATGCGAGAGAGCGCAGCTAACGGCTCACCCTGTGATCCAGTGCAGATCAATACCAAGTTATCGCCATGGTTATCGAGCTCTTTCATGTCCACGAGCACACCGTTGGGAATAGTGAGGTAACCCATCTCTTCAGCAATCTTCATGTTGCGCACCATTGATCGCCCAATGAAACAGACCTTGCGCTCATGAGCGGCGGCAATATCAATCACTTGTTGCACGCGATGCACATGGGAAGAAAATGATGCGACTACTACTCGACGTCGAGTGGCACGGATGACGCGATCAAGGGCGGGAATGATGTCGCGCTCTGATGGAGTAAATCCTGGTACATCGGCATTAGTTGAATCGACAAGAAAGAGATCCACGCCCTTCTCCCCTAAACGAGCAAATGAGCGCAGATCGGTAATGCGACCATCCAAGGGAAGTTGATCCATCTTGAAATCACCAGTGTGTAGAACTGTGCCAGCTTCAGTATGAATTGCCACAGCAAGTGCATCTGGAATCGAGTGATTTACTGCAACAAACTTAGTTGCAAAGGGGCCAATCTTTTCACTGCCACCTGCAACTACTTCACGCACTACTGCCGTAATTCTAAATTCTTTTAACTTGGCTTGGATAAGAGCCAATGTAAGTGGCGAGCCATAAACCGGAATGTCGCCACGTTCACGCAATAAATAGGGCACGCCTCCGATGTGATCCTCATGGCCATGGGTAAGGAAGATACCGACAACATCATTGAGACGCTCTCTGATGTACGAGAAATCGGGAAGAATTAAATCAATACCTGGTTGAGTCTCTTCTGGAAATAAGACACCAACATCGACAATCAGTAATTTTCCATCAGTTTCAAAGACGGTCATGTTGCGACCGATCTCGCCTAAGCCGCCGAGTGCGACGATACGCAGGCCGCCCTTGGTAAGAGCGCTAGGTAAACCTAAATCAGGATGCGGATGATTCATTATTTGCTTAAGACACCACCGGCGATGAGATCTTTGCGCAATTGCTCGATCTGATCGGGAGTGGCATCGACTAATGGCAATCTGGTGTAACCGCCAGGAAGACCTAAGAGATTGAGCGCGGCTTTCGTAAGAATTGCGCCTTGGGTACGGAAAGTACCGGTGTAGACCGGAAGAACTTCTTGATGAATTTCGAGTGCACGCGCAGAATTTCCGGCAAACCAGGCATCGATTAATTCGCGGAGTTTCTTTCCAATTGTGTGGCCACAGACTGAAACAACTCCAACTGCACCTACCGATAGCAGTGGCAGATTGAGAATGTCATCGCCAGAATAAACCGGAATTCCAGAGCGCTTGATTACCCATGATGTTGAAGCAGGATCACCCTTGGCATCCTTGAGCGCTGCAATTCGGGGATGCTCGGCTAAGCGAACAATGGTGTCTGGCTCGATTGCAATTCCAGTACGTCCAGGAATGTCATACATCATTACCGATAAATCAGTGGCATCAGCCATTGCGGTGAAGTGTGCTGCGATTCCCGCTTGTGGTGGCTTGTTGTAATAAGGAGTAACAACAAGGAGCGCATCTGCACCAGCTTTTGCAGCGCGACGTGCCTGTTCTACTGAATGCGAAGTCTCATTATTTCCGGCACCTGCAATGATCTTTACTTTGCCCCCAGTTGCATCTTTCACAACTTTAATAATCTGATCTTTCTCATCATCACTAGTGGTTGGTGCTTCACCGGTGGTGCCATTGAGAACAATTGCATCGTGGCCAGTGCTCACTAAATGTTGAGCAAGAGTGGCAACGCCATCCCAGTCGATTGAGAGATCTTTTTTAAATGGGGTCACCATTGCAGTTGTGAGTCGACCGAATGGAGCTGCAATAGTCATGGGGTAAGGCTACTACCTAAGGCCCATGGCTCGAAAAGCATTTCCCGCCTTACGGGGCGATACGACCAGATTTCTCAAATGCCCCATAGGTAAGTGGCATTAACTTGGCGAATTCGGCTTCCATCTTCTCTGCCACCATTTCGATCTCACGTTGTGGGTAGCTTGGAAAATGTGAGCCTTCACGTGCAGTACGAAGCGATAAGAAATTCATCAGCGCACGAGCATTCATCGTGACATACATAGAAGAGTACAAACCAACGGGCAATACGGTGCGGGCAACTTCGCGTGCAACACCAGCCTCGAGCATCTTCTGATAACTCTGATAAGCCACTTCGTAACTTTGCTTCATGGCATCTACCGAAATTTTGAATTGCTCTTCTGTGCCATCTTCAAAGGTGTACGCACCCGTCTTGCCCACTTGAATTAATTTACGGTTGCGATCTGGAACATAGAAGACTGGCTTGAGTTCACGGTAGCGACCACTCTCTTCGTTATAGGAGGCAATGCGATGGCGCATAAATTCGCGAAAGACAAAGATGGGGGCAGAGACGAAGAAGGTCATTGAGGTGTGTTCAAATGGTGAACCATGGCGTTCGCGAGCTAAATAATTAATCAACCCAGCAGAACGAGCAGGATCCTCGCCCACCTCTTCCAGTGATTGCTCACCGGCGGTGGATACGCGCGCAGCCCAAATCACATCGGCATCGGATGCGCTGGATTTCACTAACTCCACCGTCATGTCACTGCGATAAATCATTTCATGCATAGTTGCGACCCTATCTTTTCCCCTATAACAATTGCTGGATACTAAGGCACAATGGGCTCGTGTCCGCTATTGCCCCCGCCACATGGCGCGATTCTTTCAGCGTCTCGTTGACAGTTGGCGCTTATGGGATCGCATTTGGCGCGGCAGGTGTTGCTGCAGGTTTCTCGGTCTTTCAATCCTGTCTTCTCTCACTACTGACATTCTCTGGCGCTTCGCAATTTGCAATAGTCGGAGTAATTGGTGCAGGAGGGTCAGCACTCTCTGGAATTACAACTGCATCGCTACTGGGAATTCGCAATGGACTCTACGGACTTCGAATGGCACCGCTCTTGCACGTAAAAGGTCTGCGTCGAGTAGTTGCAGCACAGATAACGATCGATGAATCAACTGGCGTTGCCCTCTCACAGGAGGAGCGCGGCGAGGCAGCGATGCGCCAAGGATTTTGGCTCACTGGATTTGGCGTTTACATCTTCTGGAATATTTTCACTTTGGTTGGCGCACTTGGTGCACAAGCGATGGGAGATCCGGCAGCTTGGGGTCTTGATGCCGCAGTTCCTGCTGCATTTCTTGGCTTGGTCTGGCCACGGTTAAAGAAAAATTCCGATCGGATTCTTGCGGCAAGTGCGGCACTGCTTTCACTTGCCCTCACTCCAATACTTCCTGCCGGAATTCCAATTATTTCTACTGCCATTCTCGCTGTGATCTTTGGATTGCGGCAGCGATGAGCGTTATGTGGTGGGGCGTTATTGGAACAAGTGTCATTGCATTTGCGCTGAAATTTACTGGTCACTCCATACCTGCGCGTTGGTTATCACACCCGAAAGTTCAAGCGATCAATCTACAGATTCCGATTGCGCTCTTGAGTGCGCTCGTTGCAGTGCAGACCTTCACCAGTAAATCCAAGCTTGAACTTGATCATCGCGCTCTCGGTTTAGGCGTTGCAATTGTGGCACTTCTCTTTCGTGCGCCATTTCCAGTTGTGGTGATTTCAGCAGCTGTGACATCGGCCGCCGTTGTGCACTTTCTGTAATTAACCCCAATGGGCTTTAATTTTTTCCTTTAAGAACTTCGCACTCTCGACCATTTGATCCATACCGTCAACGCCATCTTCGATACTGATCCAACCATCAAAGCCCACCGCTTTGAGGGTGGAGAAGATCGCATCGTAATCATTGAGACCTTTGCCAATTACGCCATGCTTGAAGAAACTGACATAACCGGCACTACCGCCTTCGGCTTTGCGTAAATCTTCAATTGTGCCATTTGCTAAGTAGCGATCGCTTGCATGCATTGTGACTACGCGATGCTTCACCGCTTCCAGTAAATCAAGTGGCTCTTCACCGGCGGCAATGGCATTGCTCGGATCGTAATTAACCCCAAACCATGGAGAATCGATGCGATTTACTAACTCCACAAAGACATCTTGCATCTGGGCAAACTCAGGCTCAGTCCAGAAATCATCTTTGTAGTGATTCTCAATAATTAATGTGATGCCAAAAGATTCCGCAACTGGTAAACATTGTTCGATTGAATCAACTACATAATCCATACCTTGCGCCCGAGTAATGTTCTTACGGCGCTGGCCAGAAAGCACTCGACAATATTTCGCTCCCAGTTCGGCGCTCATTTCAATCCAGCCAATTTCCTTATCAACTTCAGCCTGGCGCAACTCCTTCTCTGGAATCGTAAAATCTGGCGAGCAACACATCATAGGAATGACCATGCCTGCATCTTCAACTGCCTTGCGAATGGCAGTCCAATTCTTGCGATCCTTTAAGTCTGCGAAATTGCTATAGAACTCCAAGCCATCGAGTTCGAGAACTTTGGAGATTTCAATCCACTCGTAAATACTCATCTGATTTGGCGCCACTAATTCGCGGATAAAACCTTTAGGAAATGCAGCAAGTTGTGGCATTTAGAGTTTCTCCGGATTCCTTCCAATGATAGAAAATTGTTCGAGCTCTACTACCGATCCAGTAAAGGGGCGAGATTCATCGCCCAACCAATAGATTGCAGCTAGCGCTAATTCTTCTGGAGTTGTCATTGCACCAAAGGGAATTGCAGAACGATCAAGGCGCTTGTGCCAACCAGGCTCGAGTCCCTTGGTAATTTGATCGCGCTCTTCGCGTTCGGTAAGTACCCAACCTGGATTAATCTGATTAATGCGCACTCCATTGACGCCTTGAGCATTTGCCAGATTGCGCGTCATCGTCATCATCGCGCCTTTGCTAATGCTGTAGGCAAGAAGTGTTGACTCCCCCGCATAGACATTGACGGAACCAATGTTGAGTACGGCACCTTTTGTTTTCTTTAATTCTGCCATTGCAGCTTGAATCAGAAATAACGGTGCTTTTACATTGACTTCAATTGCAGCGTCGAAGCTCTTGGTTGAAATTGCCTCTAAATTGGAGCGCTCGATTACCGCTGCGTTATTGACTATGCCATCGATCTTGCCAAATTCTTTGAGTGCTGCGGCCACAATACTTTTTGGTGCGCTCTCATCCATTAAATCGGCGATAAAGAGGCGCGCATTCTTACCCAGTGCGGCGACTACGCTCTCACCCTCGCTGCGATTAATTCCATGAACCAGTACTTCGCCACCTTCACCAACTATGCACTTGGCAATTGCGGCGCCAATTCCACTGGTCGCACCAGTGACGATGATGGATTTTCCTTGAAGGCGCATCACTTATTCCGGCATAATAACTGCTTTAAGAATTTCACCAGAGTGCATCCGCTTGAAGCCAGTCTCCCATTCGCGCAATGGATAGACCCCGCCCAAAATTCGCGAAAGATCTAATGTGCCAGTGCCGAGCATTCGTAGTACTCGCTCCCACATCGGCCAGTTATGGCTAAAACTTCCTTGCAAGGTGACATTTTTCTGAACCAATGGATCCATCGAGAAGTTGAGGGGCTGTGGACCCCAGCCGACTTTAGAGATCCAGCCGTTGGGTCGCACAAGTTGTAGTGCAAGTTGTAAAGTCGCTGAAACACCTGCGGCATCAACTACGCCATTTGCTCCTAAGCCATCTACTTCATTGGCCCACTTACTTGCATCACCAATAATTACTTCAATGCCATAGCTTGCTGCAATATCTAGACGTGCGCGGTCGCGCTCTAAGCCAACGATTGCAACTTCAGCCCCAGCTAACTTGGCCATGATTGAACAGAGCACACCGATTGGTCCGGGCCCTAAGACAAGAATGCGATCTGCTGGCCGGATGTGTCCTGGATCGATCACCGCGCTATACGCAACTGCGCAGGGTTCGGTCATCGCAGCATGTTCAAATGAAACAGAATCTGGAATTCGATGAAGCAATCTCTGTGGCACTTTGGCAAATTTTGTCATTGCACCATTAACGCCATAACCAAAGCCTTTGCGATTGGGATCCAAGTTATAGAGACCAATGCGTGACATTGGGCTCGACATATCTACAACTGCCGCAGTCTCGCTCACTACTCGATCGCCAATTTTCCAGTTAGTGACGTTCTTGCCTAGCTCAATAATTTTGCCACCAAATTCATGGCCGAGTACGACTGGATAATTTACTGGCCAGCTATGGCTGCCCTCCCATTGATGTAGGTCGCTGCCACAGATACTGGCTGCAGCAACTTCGACAATGACATCGTCATCGCCGGCAACTGGCTTTTCCACTTCGCGAATTTCAACGCTATGAGGTGCACTAGCAAAGTTAACAACGCCGAGTGATTTCATTTCTTCTCTCCCTTGACTGCAACATCGCCATAACCGTGCACTGCTTCACAAATTTTCCGTAAAACTTCTTCAACATTTCCTGCACCGCGGCTAAAGGAATCTGCATCAATGGCAAGCGGTGCACCAATAACAACAAGTGGCGCACCATAAGAAGGTGATACGATTGCTTGTTCTAGCGAGAGACCGCCCACTGCCTGCACTGGAATTTGCACTGCATCAACGACGGCTTTGAGTTGATCGAGCGGATTGGGTGCGCGTTCACCGCGGGCGGCAATTCCGCGTCGTTCATCGAATCCAATGTGATGAATCACCATGTCACAACCGAGCTCTTCTAACTCACGAGCCCCTTGCACCATATCTGGGCAACCTAAGTTGTCGCCCATTACGAAGACACCATGATCGTGTCCGGCTTGTACAACACATTTAATTGTCTCTGGGTGCGAACGTGCCATAACAACGACATGCGTTGCACCAGCTTTTGCCATCATCTCGGCCTCTAGGTATCCACCATCCATCGTCTTTAAATCTGCAACGATCGGAGTATTAGGAAATTCTTTGCGGAGCGCTTTCACGCCGTGTAAGCCTTCAGCCAAAATGAAGGGCGTTCCTGCTTCGAGCCAATCAACACCGGCACGAATCGCAGTATGTGCCATCTCCATCGCTTCATTCATGTCGATTAAATCGAGTGAAACTTGAACGATTGGCTTCAAGGAAACTTCGCCTTAAATGATCTTGAGTGACTTGAGTTTTGCAGTGAGATCGTTATCGGATGGCTCGGTGAGGTGAGTGCCATCGGAGAAGACAATTACTGGAATTGATTTGGCGCCGCCATTGATCTCAATAACCTTATCGGCAGCTGAGAGATCCTTCTCGACATCGATAAGCGTGTAAGCCACATTGAGTGAATCCATTAATCGCTTCGAACGGCGGCAATCGCCGCACCAATCTGCAGAATAAATAATGACTTCGTTAGCGCCCATATTCAGACTTCCTTGATCTCTAGAAAACTTCTACTTCGAAATCCTATTAGAGATCGAGGAAATGTTCTAGACCAAAGGTGAGGCCGTGATGTGCTGAAACTTTACGAACTCCCAGCAGAACTCCTGGCATAAAACTGGAACGATCGAGTGAGTCGTGGCGAATCGTGAGCGTCTCACCGATTCCACCGAAAATTACTTCTTGATGCGCAACTAAGCCACGCGCACGGACTGAGTGAATGGCGATGTCGCCTACTTTTGCACCACGCGCACCAGTGATACCACTCACGGTCGCATCAGGAATTGCTGGCGAATTACTAGCACTGCGCGCTTCTGTCATTAACTTTGCCGTCAGTGCCGCAGTACCACTTGGTGCATCAACCTTATTAGGGTGATGAAGTTCAATAATTTCTGCCGACTCAAAGAGTGGCGCAGCTTGCTTTGCAAAGTGCATCATCAGTACTGCGCCAAGTGCAAAATTAGGAGCGATCAGAACGCCAACCTTGGGGCTGCTCGCGAGCCACTGCTCAACTTGTGCAATTTTCTTATCATCGAAACCTGTTGTTCCAACGACGACATGGATACCAGCTTTAATCAGAAATTCCAGGTTCTTCATCACGGCATCAGGAGTAGTGAAGTCAACAACTACTTCGCAGCCGGAGAGATCAGAGAGTGCATCGCCTAAATCGAGCGCGCAGCAAACTTCTAGATCTTTACTCTCTGAGATGGCGCGAATAACTTCTGCGCCCATGCGCCCCTTTGCACCAAGTACGCCAACTTTGGTACTCATCGAGCCACTCTCCTTACTTACTCTGGTTACTTATTCAGGACCTTTTCAAAAGGTGCTTCCGATTTGAATGGTCCTACAAGTGCAAGAGTAGGTCTTTGGGTCAAGATCTCGCTGGCAACTTTACGGATTTGCTCGCTATTTACACCCTCAATTTTCTTGAGAATGGCATCGAAGCCCATAATCTCGCCGTAAACAATCTCATTCTTACCGATTCGGCTCATTCGCGAGCCAGAATCCTCCTGGCTCAGAACAAGGGAGCCGCGCACTGCGCCCTTGGCGCGTTCGATCTCTTCATGTGTCATGCCATTGGCTGCAACATCGGCGAGCACTTCCCGAATCACTGAGATGACATCGTGCGTCTTACTCGGATTACATCCGGCATAGAAACCAAGGAATCCAGAACCGGCAAATTGTTGTGCGTAGGCATAGACCGAATAAGCCATGCCGCGCTTCTCGCGAACCTCTTGGAATAGGCGCGATGACATGCCACCGCCGAGTGCGGCCGATAAAATTCCAACGCTAAAGCGTCGCTCATCATTGCGCGCAACGCCTTCCATGCCATAGAAGATGTGCGATTGTTCGGTTTTGCGATACATCAAGCCAACGCTCTTCTGCTTAGTAATCTTAAATGGAGTATTCGAGCGAACTTGTGGGGCACCAGTAACATCGAGAAATCCATCGCGTGAGAGTGCATTCTCAACCATCGCGACAACCTTCTTATGCTTGATGTTGCCAGCTACTGCCACTACTAAATCCTGGGGCAGGTACTTCTTCTTGTAGTAGTTATAAACGCTATTGCGGCTCATCTCATTAATGGATTTAACCGTGCCAAGAATCGGGCGACCTAATTGATTGTCGCCATAGAAAGTTTCAGAGAAGAGATCGTGGATTAGATCACTCGGATCGTCATCGCGCATCGAAATCTCTTCCAGCACAACTTTGCGCTCGGCATCAACATCGAGTGCTTTAACAACTGATGAGGTAATGAGATCTGAAACAACATCGATTGCCATAGGTAGATCGGTATCGATTACCCGCGCATAAAAGCAGGTGTACTCCTTGCTGGTGAAGGCATTCATTTCGCCGCCCACAGATTCAAGGGAGGAGGAAATCTCTAACGCTGTGCGAGTTGTAGTTCCTTTAAAGAGAAGATGTTCGAGAAAGTGTGATGCACCGGCAACACTGCCGCTCTCATCGCGACTGCCAACGTTCACCCAAATTCCTACAGCAGCGCTGCGTACCGACGGATCTTCTTCCGTGACGATACGCAGCCCGCTAGTAAGTACTGTGCGTTGAACGCTCATAGCAAAGGCAGCAATTACTCGGCTGCAGCTTCGCCTTCAAGAACTGGGACGAGTGAGAGCTTGCCCTTAGGGTCGATCTCACCAATCTCTACCTGAATCTTGTCGCCAATTTTCATAACCTCTTCGAGATTTTCGATGCGCTTGCCACCATGCATCTTGCGAATCTGGGAGACGTGAAGCAATCCATCTTTGCCTGGAAGCAGTGAGATAAATGCGCCGAAT
This sequence comes from Actinomycetota bacterium, assembly GCA_009697555.1. Lineage (GTDB taxonomy): Bacteria > Actinomycetota > Actinomycetes > Nanopelagicales > Nanopelagicaceae > WLQV01. The sequence continues at coordinate 9,927 of WLQV01000001.1, forward strand.
GCGGCAAGTTTGACGACTGTGCCGAGATAACGCTCTCCTACTTCTGGCATTTGAGGATTGGCGATGGCATTGATTTGGGCACGAGCAGCTTCAGCCTTTGAGCCTTCATCTGCACCGATGTAAATCGTTCCATCATCTTCAATTGAAATGTCAGCGCCAGTCTCTTCTTGAATCTGGTTAATGATCTTGCCCTTAGGTCCAATCACTGCACCGATTTGATCAACTGGAATCTTGATCGAGATGATGCGAGGCGCAAATGGACTCATCTCATCTGGACCATCAATTGCTTCTGCCATGACATCGAGAATCGCAAGACGCGCTTCCTTTGCCTGCAAAAGTGCACCAGCAAGAACAGATGCTGGAATACCGTCGAGCTTGGTATCTAGCTGCAAAGCGGTAACAAAGTCTTTTGTTCCGGCAACTTTGAAGTCCATGTCACCGAATGCATCTTCGGCACCAAGAATGTCAGTAAGTGCAACATATTCAACTTTGCCATCGACATCATCAGAGATAAGACCCATTGCAATTCCTGCAACCGGTGCGCGAAGTGGCACGCCAGCATTGAACAGGGCCAGGGTTGATGCGCAGACAGATCCCATAGATGTTGATCCATTGGAGCCGAGCGCCTCAGATACTTGGCGAATTGCATAAGGGAAATCTTCGCGACTAGGGAGAACTGGTACTAGCGCACGCTCTGCGAGGGCACCGTGACCAATTTCGCGACGCTTTGGCGTACCCACACGACCGGTTTCACCAGTTGAGTAAGGCGGGAAGTTGTAGTTGTGCATGTAGCGCTTGTGATTCTCCGGATTGAGAGTATCTAGCTGCTGCTCCATCTTGAGCATGTTCAAAGTGGTAATACCGAGAATTTGAGTCTCGCCACGTTCGAAAATTGCTGAACCGTGCACACGTGGCACAACTTCAACTTCAGCTGCAAGTGGACGAATGTCGCGCAAACCACGGCCATCGATACGAACCTTGTCGCGCAATACGCGTTGGCGTACTAGCTTCTTGGTAAGTGAACGAAGTGCGGCAGGAATTTCCTTCTCGCGACCTTCAAATTGTGAAGCCAAGCTCTCCTTAGCACGTGCACTGATTTCATCAGTTGCATTTTCGCGCTCTTGCTTGCCTGAGATGGTGAGCGCCTTGGTTAGATCTGCTTTAACGGCGGCTTCGACTGCGGCGAATACATCATCTTGGTAATCCAAGAAGACCGGAAATTCTGCAGTTGGCTTAGCAGCAACTTTTGCAAGTTCCATCTGTGCTTCGCAGAGCGCCTTGATAAAGGGCTTTGCTGCATCTAAACCTTGTGCAACAACTTCTTCAGTAGGTGTTGGTTGACCATCTTTGATCAAATCAATTGTCTTAGCAGTTGCTTCGGCTTCCACCATCATGATCGCAACATCGCCATCAGAAATACGGCCAGCAACTACCATGTCAAAGACAGCATTTTCAACTTGTGAGTGATTAGGGAATGCAACCCATTGACCATCGATCAATGCAACACGTACGCCACCGATTGGTCCAGAGAATGGCAGACCAGCAAGTTGGGTTGACATTGATGCAGCATTAATTGCGATCACGTCGTACATGTGATCAGAATTCAAAGCCATAACAGTCACAACGATCTGCACTTCGTTACGCAATCCCTTAATAAAGGATGGGCGAAGTGGGCGATCAATCAGACGGCAAGTCAGAATTGCATCTTCGGTAGGACGTCCTTCACGACGGAAGAATGAACCTGGGATGCGACCCACTGAATACATGCGCTCTTCAACATCCACGGTAAGTGGGAAGAAGTCGAATTGATCTTTAGGATTTTTGGAAACAGTGGTTGCCGAAAGAATCATCGTCTCGTCATCGAGATAGACAGTTGCGCAACCTGCAGCCTGGCGAGCCAGACGACCTGTTTCGAAGCGGATAGAACGTTTTCCAAATTTACCGTTATCTATTGTTGCGACGGCAGACGCAATTTCTTGACCCTCCATGGGTCACTCCATTTCTCAACCACCCTCGGTGAGTAAATGAATCTTCGATCGAAGTTCACGGATATCTAAGAAGTGCGCATTCGCACCTAATTTCCGGAAACCACTACCGAGGACCATTACCACCCCGGGGAGGTCAGTGCTTAATTAACGACGGATACCGAGTTTTTCGATAATCGCGCGATAGCGTTCGATATTTGTTTTGGCAAGGTATTGAAGAATTCGCCGACGTTGTCCAACCAAAAGTAGGAGACCACGACGATTGTGGTGATCATTCTTATTTGACTTGAGATGCTCGGTGAGATCATCAATACGCTTAGAGAGCAATGCGACCTGAGCTTCAGGGCTTCCTGTATCAGTCGCGGAGTTACCGTACTTGGCAACGATTTCTTTCTTTACTTCAGGTGTTAACGCCATTTACTTCTCCTATTACTGATACGAGGGTTTCCGGTGTGCCTCACGAAAACTCGCTTACTCGTGCCAGTAGGTTACCAGCGCCAGCGCTCAGGGAGAAATTGAGTCAGATTTAAGGGCAATTAGGCAGTAAGTGATCGGGCCTGATCCGAATCGAGCTTCATCTGCACCAGTAGCGGCTCAAGTCCATCAAATTTCACTGTCTCGCGCAGTCGCCAACCAAAATCAATCTCAGCAATCTGATCGTATAAATCTAAATCTTTCTGATCGAGTGCATAGGCCTCAACTTGTCGATTCCGAACACCGGCAAAGGTGGGATTTGTTCCAATCGAAATCGCAGCGGGCCAGCGTTGCTCTCCCACTGTTAACCAACCGGCATAAACACCATCACTGGGAATTGCCGAATTAAAAGTAATTCCAGCGCCACTGCCAAGATTTGCAGTGGGATATCCAATCTCTCGGCCACGCTTTTCGCCGTGAACCACACAACCGGTTACGCGATGCACTCGAGTGAGCAGAGTATTTGCTTGATCTAAATCCCCTGCGGCTAGCAGAGAGCGAATCCGAGTTGAGGAAACGACTGAACCGGCAATTTCTTGCAGCTCTACGCTTTTTACGATGAAGCTATGTGCTGTGCCAGATTGGGAAAGAGTTGCAACGTTGCCAGCTGCTTTATGACCGTAGGTGAAATTGGCTCCTACAACTACCGCACTTGCCGCGAAATTTTCAACTAAGTACTTAGTCACAAACTCTTCAGGTGAGAGCGCTGCAAACTCCTTAGTAAATTCAATAACAGCAACTGCATCGGCGCCATTTTCACGCAGGAGTTCAATTCGGCGCTCTAGTGTGGTCAACATCGCTGGAGATTTATCGGGTGCAAAGATCGTGGTGGGATGTGGATCAAATGTCAGAGCCAGAACTTTCTTTCCGAGTGATTTCGCCTCACGTAAAATTTCCTGATGTCCGGCATGTACGCCATCGAAGATTCCGATTGCGACAACACAGCCAGGTGTGAGGGCTCCTTCAATTCTCATGAGGTTATTTTTCCACCTTCTGCTCGCGATGGAAAACTGCGATCGGATGGGCCTTGCCATCACGCTCTTCTAAGAGCGCATTCAAATGACCATCACTTGTGATGCCAGCAGTGATGCCCGAGTTGCCGCTACCAGTGAGCACTCGCCCGAAGTGCAATTCATTCTCTTCGGCGCCATCGAGAATTCGGGAAGGAAAGATCGTGCTGGCAGTTGTTGCCAAATCAAGTGTTGTGAAGTCACCAGATTTAAGGGCTTCCAGAGTTATTGAACGGTCCAATCCAAATGCCGCAACTTGAGTGCGGCGCAGCGAAATTAAGTGTCCGCCAACTCCCAGTAGCGCTCCACAGTCGCGGGCAATTGCTCGGATAAATGTGCCGGCGCTACAGGTGACAAAAATGTCTACTTCTACAGTTTTACCGACAACACGTACTGCATCAATTCTTAACTCAGAAATCGTTACTCGCCGCGAAGCCAACTGAACATCTTCACCTTCGCGCACGCGATCATAAGCGCGCTTGCCATCGACCTTAACGGCAGACACTGAACTTGGTCGTTGCTCGATTTCACCGCGCATAGTTGCAAGTGTTTTTTCTATCTCGCTTTGTGTAATTGCTGATGCATCTTTTACTTCAAGAACTTCGCCATCAGCATCATCACTCACAGTGCTAATTCCAAGGAGCATGGTGGCTTGATAGGACTTTGAACCATCGGTGATGTATTGCAGCAGACGAGTTCCGTTACCAAAACCTAAAACTAAGACACCGGTCGCCATCGGATCGAGCGTCCCGGCGTGACCTACTTTGCGAGTTCCCAGTGCGCGCCGAGCAACGCTAACGACATCATGACTGGTCATGCCACCTGGCTTATCTACGACGAGAAAGCCATCACTTGCCACAGTTATCACTTCTCGAAGTCGCGAGCTGATTTTTCAGTAGGTGCGCGGTATGGATCTGACTCGCCAGCAAAAGATGCTTTTGCACGTAAGGCGATAACTTCAGCATCACGTAAGCGCACCTCTTCTAGAAGTGCATCGAGTGCAACGGTGCTTTCCGGTAAACCATCGGCGAAGAATTCCACTGATGGAGTAACGCGCACACCTAAATCATGACCAAGTGCCGAACGAATCATTCCCTTGGCGCTTTCTAGCGCTGCTGCAGTGCTCTCGCGTTGGGCTTCATCACCTAATACGGTGTAGAAAATCGAAGCATGTTGGAGATCGCCAGTAACTCGCGCATCTGTGACAGTAACAAAGCCAAGTCTTGGATCTTTCACGCGCGACTCAAGAAGTTGCGCAACCACTACCTTGATTCGGTCGGCAACTTTCTGAGTGCGATGTGATTGACCCACGGTTTATGCTCGCTTCTTCTCGCGCATCTCAAAGACTTGAATCGTGTCACCGATTTGTACATCTTTGAAATTGCCGACTCCGATACCGCACTCAAAGCCCTCACGGACTTCAGTGGCATCATCTTTAAAGCGCTTGAGCGAATCAACTATCAAGTTATCGACAACTAATTGGCCATTGCGAAGTAGTCGGGCCTTTGCATTTCGACGGATAATTCCATCGAGCACAATAGAACCGGCGATGTTTCCGAACTTGCTTGATTTAAAGATTTCGCGAATTTCGGCATTACCGAGGATCGCCTCTTCAAATTCTGGCTTGAGCAAGCCCTTGAGCGAGAGTTCGATGTCATCAATTGCTTGATAAATAACGGAGTAGAAGCGAACTTCGACGCCCTCTTGATCGGCAAAGATTGCAGTCTGTGGTTCTGGCTTCACATTGAATCCAATAACAACGGCAGTTGAGGCCGATGCCAAAGTGATATCGCTCTTGGTGATCGCACCAACACCACGGTGAATAACGCGAAGATCTACTTCTGCGCCAACATCGAGTTGTAGGAGTGCATCCTCGAGTGCTTCAACCGAACCGCTGACGTCGCCCTTAAGAATAAGGTTGAGCGTAGAAATCTTGGATTGCTCCATGAAGTCTTCCAGCGATACTTTCTTACGTGCCTTAGCAAGTGCGGCATTGCGCTCTGCTGCTTGACGCTTCTCTGCAATTTGACGTGCAGTTCGGTCATCTTCGGCAACGAGGAATGTGTCACCGGCACTTGGCACCGATGTAAATCCAAGAACTTGAACTGGACGAGATGGACCAGCAACATCTACCGGCTTGCCATCTTCATCGAGCATCGCACGAACACGACCAAATGCGGCGCCGGCAACAACGGCATCTCCGACTTTCAGTGTTCCGCGTTGTACGAGAACTGTGGCAACCGGGCCACGACCGCGATCGAGGTGAGCTTCAATTGCGACACCACGAGCAACATCATCGGCAACAGCGCGAAGATCAATTACTGCATCTGCTGTGAGCAAGATGGAGTCGATCAGTGCATCAATTCCAGTGCCATCTTTAGCTGAGACGTTACAGAAGATGGTCTCTCCGCCGTACTCCTCCGCGATGAGGTTGTACTCGGTTAATTGCTGGCGGATCTTGTCGGGATTTGCTCCCTCTTTATCCACCTTGTTAACTGCAACAACGATGGGAACATTTGCTGCTTGTGCGTGATTGAGCGCTTCAATTGTCTGAGGCATAACTCCATCATCGGCTGCTACAACGAGAACTGCGATATCAGTGACTTTGGCACCGCGAGCGCGCATTGCGGTAAAGGCTTCGTGACCTGGGGTATCGATAAAGGTGATCGCACGTGGCGCACCTTCATGCTCATGGTGAATTTGATAGGCACCAATGTGCTGAGTAATACCGCCTGCTTCACTCTTCACCACTTCAGTCTCGCGAATTGCATCGAGCAAGCGAGTCTTACCGTGATCAACGTGTCCCATAACAGTGACAACCGGAGGCCGGCTGACCAATTGATCAGGATCAAGGGTGGCAAGTTCATCGGCTAAATCGATATCAAAGCCTTGTAGTAACTCGCGATCTTCATCTTCTGGGCTAACAATTTGAATGTCATAACCCAACTGAGTACCGAGAATCGTGAAGGTATCTTCATCAACTGATTGAGTTGCAGTAACCATCTCACCTAAGTGAAAGAGTGCTGAAACCAAGGCTGCTGGATCTGCCTTAATCTTTTCGGCGAAATCGGCCAGGGATGCACCGCGACGCATGCGAATCGGTGTTGCACCATCACCGTGCGGAACAACTGCGCCGCCCAGTTTTGGTGCTTGCATATTGTCGAATTCATCGCGCAAAGCTTTACGAGATTTTGGTTTTCTCTTACTGCTCTTGCTTGCATTCTTTCCGAATGCTCCGCCAGCACCGCCACGTTGTGGTCGTCCGCTGCCACCACGTTGTGGTCCACCAGCAGCAGGTGCGCCGCCAGCAGTTGGTGTGCGATAAGGACTCGATGATGGTGCGCCACCTGGTCCACCAGTGCGCGGTGTAAATGGTGCGCCACTCTGTGCTGGACGCGGTGGACGTGCAGCAAATCCGGGACGAACCGAACCTGGACGTGGACCAGACATTGGTGGACGAGGTCCTCCACTTCCACCTGGCGTATTAGGACGTTGTGGTGGACGTGGTCCGCCACTTGAAAATGGATTGTTACCTGCGCCAGCTGGTCGCGGTGGACGCGGTGGTGGTGTTGATGAGAATGGATTATTTCCAGGTCGCGGTGGACGTGGAATGGCACCCGGTACGGGAGCGATACTTGGTTCAGCTGGCGCTACCGGTGCAGCTGCGCTTTCGGCTGCAGCGTTGCGTGCACTCTCGCGCGCCTTATCACTGGCAAGGCGTGCTGCGATTTGTTGTGCAATCTCTGGTGAAATTCCTTCAAGCTCTGCAATCTGAGCAATGTCAGGCAGTTCAGTGCTTTCGCTCGCTGCCTTCTTCGCTGGAGCTTTCTTTGCGGCAGCCTTCTTGGCCGCTGCCTTCTTCACTGGTTTTGCTTCTTCTACTGGCTGCGCATCGGGATAGAGCTCGATTAATTTACGAACTACCGGTGCTTCAACAGTCGATGATGCGGAACGAACGAATTCGCCCATTTCTTGGAGTTTTGCAAGAACTTCCTTGCTCTCCATACCGAGTTGCTTAGCTAACTCGTGTACGCGGACCTTTGCCACAGTTCTCCTGTCTTGGCCCGCGATTTTCTTGGGATGCGAGCCCTAGTTGCTGGACCTACTCATTTTCGTGCGGTACTCATTTGAGTGACATATCTTTCGCATCCATTCATTGGTTATCGGTTGTCAGTTCAGCAATAAAACGTTGTAGTACTTGTGAATCAAGAGGGGCGCTCTGTCGAAGTGCTCGATCAAATGCTCGTCTCTCAATTGCTACTGCAACGCATTGGTGATGAACCCAAGCGCCACGGCCCGGTAAGGATCGTTTCAGATCAGGAATTATTACTCCTGCATCTGCCACAACCCGTAACAAACTGTGGGAACTCTCCTGGCTTCGGCATCCAATACAACTCCGAAGAGGTCTATCAGTTGCCATCGGCTCACAATCGTTCAGGTGCGAGTCTACCTGCAACCCTTTGAAATCGCCTAAAAGGCTCAGGCGGTAGCGCCATCGGAGTGGATATCAATGCGCCAACCTGTGAGGCGCGCAGCAAGGCGCGCATTCTGTCCATCCTTACCAATTGCAAGTGAGAGTTGGTAATCGGGCACGATAACTTTTGCAGAGCGCGCAGCTAAGTCCACAATCTCTACCGAACTCACCTTCGCTGGCGCTAATGCGTGCGCAACAAATGTTGCAGGATCATCGGACCAATCAACGATGTCAATCTTCTCACCACGTAACTCATCCATGACCGCTTTACTGCGCCCACCCATCGGGCCAATAAGTGAACCCTTAGGACTTACTCCCGCGCGATGTGTGCGAACTGCAACTTTGGTGCGATGTCCGGCTTCGCGCGCAACTGCCATGATTTCTACTACGCGCTCATTAATTTCTGGAACTTCGAGTGCAAATAATTGCTTCACAAATGCTGGATGGCTACGTGAGAGCATAATTTCTGGACCACGAGTTCCTTGCTTTACTTCAACAACAAAACTCTTGATGCGATCTCCGTGGTTATAGACCTCACCTGGTACTTGTTCTTGTGGTGGAATCTTTCCTTCGATTCGGCCGAGATTAACGTGAACGATTTTCGGATCGCGACCCTGTTGAATAATTCCAGTAACAATGTCACCCACTGCAGCGGTGAACTCACCAACGATTTCGGCATCATTGGCTTCGCGCATCTTCATCTTTATAGTGGAGCGAATAGTTGCAGTTGCGATCCGTTCGAAGCCTTCAAGGATGTGTACCTCTTCGCCAGTCTTCTCCCCTGCCTCATCGTGTACTGGCGAGAGAATCTGCATCTCGCCGGTCTCACGATCTAAGTTTGCGCGCGAGAATGGGCGATTGCCTTCTACATCTCGGTAGGCAGCAATCACAGCATTTTCAATTGCAATTACAAGGGGTGCCAGTGGAAGTTTGCGCTCTTCAGTAAGGGCTTCCAGAACTTTCATGTCGACGTTCATTCGGCGCTCTGTTCTTTGCGATTAAATTCGACTTCAATCTGCGCGCGTTTAATGTCAGCAAATTTCACTTTATGTTCTTTCATGCGCCCTTTGATGTTCTCGATCAAACGCGCACCATCTTCACTTAATTCAGTGATGCGACCTTGCACGGTACTTTCATCCTGCAAAGTCACTACTACCAAACGGGTCAGATTCTTCTCCCAATGGCGCAGTTGTGTGAGTGGGCGATCAATACCTGGTGAAGTCACTTCTAAGGTAAATGGTTGGTCATCGAGAAATGCGGCCACATCGAGCACGTTAGAAATTTCCCGCGAGACAGTGGTGACTTCATCGAGTGTGAGAGATTTTGCACCATCTACTACACAGGTAATGGTCTGCGATTTTCCAGCTCGTGTTACCTGGACATCTTCTAGAAAGTAACCTAACTCCAATACAACTGGTGTGAGCGCGTCAGTGATTTCTCGCGTTAAGGAATTACCAGCCATAGCAGTTCTACTTTCTATTCAATTGTGTTCTCAGTATACCCTCTTATTTCAGGGCCAAAAACGAGTCGTAGCCCACTTTGAGAATCAGCACGACGGTGACGCAGAGAAAGACTTTTCGCACCAGAGTAGAGCCACCCTTGATTGCAACATGGGCTCCGATGCGCGCACCGAGAATGTTTGCTAAACCCATCAGTAACCCAAGTTTCCAGAGAATCGCCCCGTGAAAACCAAAAATTAAGAGCGCGCCAATATTGGTGAAGATATTTACAAATTTAGCGATTGCCGATGCACTCAAGAATGAGAAGCCCAAGAGAGCAACCAGCGTCACCATTAAGAATGAACCAGTTCCGGGTCCGAAAATTCCATCGTAAAAACCAATAACCGCACCAGCAAGTGCGGCAATAAGGAGGCGTTGCTTCTGATTAAAACGCAGAGTTTCAGAGTGTCCGAGCGTGGGTTTGCGCCAGGTGTAGAGCGCAACCAGGGCAAGTGCCACAGCAACACCTGGTCGCATCAGCTTTGTCGGTAATTGAGATGCAAGAAGTGCACCGAGCATGGAGAAAATAAAAGCTGGCAGCCCCATGGCAAAAATTACGCTGGGATTAAACTTCACCTGCTTGCGATAAACATTTGCTGAAACACTGGTACCAAGGACTGCTGCTAATTTATTGGTTCCAAAAATGTGAGTGATCTCGGCTTTTGGCAGCCCGATTAAGAGAGCCGGTAATTGGATTAGTCCCCCGCCGCCAGCGATTGCATCGAGTAGGCCGGCCAGGAATGCAGCCAACACCATAAATGCAAGTGCGGGCAGAGTTAATTGGTAGAACATTGCAGAACTAGAGAAGTGATTTCACAAGCGCTGGCGCATCGGCCACCAAAACTTCTTGCTTTTCGCCACCTTTGCGCACGCGTACTTCAACTTTTCCTTCA
>WLQV01000010.1 GCA_009697555.1 Actinomycetota bacterium
ACAGCGCGCAAGAAGCTCGGTGCCTTCCACAGTTACTGGCTCACCATGCATGTTGAAGCCTTTAGCAACTGCGCGAAAGGCGCGTGGTGTTTCATAGCGAAGTTCTGGGAAGGATAAACATCCTTCCTCGCCCTCTTGTAGATCAGCGCTGAGGTCCAAAGTCGGGTTGATGAGGTGACCTAACTCCTCATCGACGTCCCAGACAAAGACTCGAAGCGGCACGCCAATCTGTGGCGCTGCTAGCCCAGCACCTGGTGCAGCTTGCATCGTCTCGGTGAGATCGCGTACCAAATTCCGCAACTCTTTATCAAAATCAACAACTAAATTAGATGGGGTAACCAGAACAGGATCGCCAAAGAGGCGGATGGTTTGGATACTCATGGCGCTATCGTACTTCAACTAATGAGATAGGGATCAATTCTTAGCGAGAGCGCCTTCTTCTTCGCAACGCTACGGCGGCGATTTACTTGCGCAACTACCTGAATCAATTCTGCAGATTCATCTAGTGGAGCGGTAAGCAGGAGCGCGGCTTCACCGCCGCTCTTCTCGATCGGGCCGATGATCTCTACCTCTACCGGTAAACGTAGATCACTTTGCATCTGCACGAAACCTTCAGATAGCCGCAATATTTCGCGCGCCTCTCCTTGAAAGAGAACTTGACGATAGTACGGCGGCAACTTGGTAGCTAACCGATCAGCCAATTCCGCGCGAGCCAACCGACCAATACTCCAACGATTTAACTCACCAATGAGCGGATTACTCTCATCTAGGACCACTACCGATGTTGTATCTGGCGCGGACATGGCAATAGTGCTGAAGAAAATTTCGCGGGCACTCTCCATTGCACGCAGCTGCGAATCTGCCAGGAATCGCAAGCCTTCTAAGATCACAACGGCGCTATAACCACCAGTAGTGCGAGGCTGGGCCCCTGGAGTTGCGACAACAATTGCCGGTTCATCACCGACGCGATCGAATATGTTTTCACCACTTGAATTGATGATTTTGGCGCCGGGAAATGCCCGACCAATCTCCTCAACAAAGCGATCTATCCCTCGGCTTGCAATGTATTTCTCATTCGAGGAGCAGAATGCACATCGCCAATCTGGAAAGGCGGTCGCACAATGAGCACAAATTGGAACTGCGTTCTTCGCGCTGACAATTAGCCGACCGCCGCAAGTACAACGAGAGATGTTGCGACACTTACTACAGAGCAGCGCGTTGCCATAACCCTTTCGTGGCACAAGTGCGAGAACCGGACCCTTCTTAAGCGCATTGCGCACAACTGGGAATATTCCAGATGGAAGTAGCTCACCATGGCTCTGCGCCAAGCCCAGAACTTTCACGTGGGTCTTTGTTGCGACCAATTTCAACTCACTATTTTCGATAAGTAGCGCTGCTTCAGATGATGGTGAATACCCAACGAGAATGAGGTTCTGCTCCTTGCGCAGTAGTGCAACATCTCGTGCATTCCAGCCAGGAGTTCGGGGTTCGTAGAGATGTTCGGATTGTTCACCGTAGAGAAGAATGGTCGAACTTGCCTTCATCGGTGTAAATACTGCGCCACGCAGACCAAGTGCAATTTGGCGTTTACCGGAGGCAAAGAGCAGGTAATTGAGATAACGCTCTGCTCGCGGTAGATCTGCGGCGAGATTTACTGAAGAAATCCCTTGAGCCACAAGTTCTTCTTGAAGATTCACCAGGGAGCGAGTGGTCGGCAAGATCACAAGGACCGGACCCAGTGCGCTGCGAACTCGAATAATCTCTCGAAGTTCCGACTCCACTGCACTGTGCGGAGGTAGCGCGTAATAGGCGCGTAGCTTGGGCTCGGCTAAAGCGCCACCGTCAATCTTGGTCTTCGTCTCTGTCGGTAATAAGGATTCTTCAGTTACGGCTGCGAAGGAGCGCTCGGCACTTGCCACTCGCGGTGGAATTGCAGAGCGGATAATGTCGTAGGGCAGACTCGCCCAGCGCTTGGCACAATCCATAAGCAGAGCGATAGTTTCACTGCTCATAATTGGAATCGGCGAAAGCACCTTAGTAATGCTCTTCAAATTTTTGCGCGATTGATCTAGTTCTGTGCGCGAGAGAATAACTCCCTCCAGCTCTTGGCTATTGAAGGGAACCTGTACTCGAACTCCTGATTGTGCACTATCTGCGTACTTCTGTGGAATCAAGTAATCAAAATACTGATCTAGATGTGGAACGCCAGTGTCGACTAGGACTTGAGCAACCGGCAGATCTTCCGCCAATGCAGTTGCTTGCGCGCTAACTACTTGCGCACGAAGTGTGAGACGACGAGTTGCCACTTAGGCAAGGTACCCCTTTTAGGCGACGCCTACTTAACGGCGTTAGCAAGCGCCGCAGCGCGGTCGCTCTTCTCCCAGGAGAATTCTGGAAGCTCACGACCGAAGTGACCGTAGGCACTAGTCAGATGATAAATCGGACGGAGCAGATCGAGATCGCGAATAATGGCCGCAGGGCGAAGATCAAAGACGGCAAGAACTGCATCTTGGATTTTCTGCACGGGAACCTTCTCGGTGCCAAAAGTTTCCACGAAAAGTCCTACTGGTTGGGCTTTACCAATTGCATAAGCGACCTGCACTTCGCAGCGAGTGGCAAGGCCAGCTGCAACAACATTCTTGGCTACCCAACGCATTGCATAAGCAGCAGAACGATCTACCTTTGATGGATCCTTACCGCTAAATGCGCCACCACCGTGGCGGGCCATTCCACCGTATGAGTCAACGATAATTTTGCGACCAGTGAGACCGGCATCGCCCATCGGCCCACCGATAACGAAACGTCCAGTTGGGTTGATGAGTGTGCGGACTGAGCCGTGTGGCAGATCGAGTTCAGCCAAAATTGGTTTGATCACTGAGTTGATAATTTCCGGAGTCAATTTCGTTGCAACATCGACATCTGGTGAATGTTGGCTCGAGATAACAATGGTGTCGATTGCGATCGCCTTATCTCCGTCGTATTCAATAGTGACTTGAGTCTTTCCGTCGGGGCGAAGATAGCTTAACTCACCACTTTTGCGAACAGCAGAAAGCTTGAGGGCTAACTTGTGTGCCAAGTAAATTGGAAGTGGCATCAACTCTTTTGTGTCATCGCAGGCATAACCAAACATCAAACCTTGATCGCCAGCACCCTGTAGATCTAACGGATCAACTGAGGAATCAACTCGATTCTCATAAGCATCATCTACGCCTTGTGCAATATCCTGTGATTGTTGTCCGATAGAGAGCGAGACTCCACAACTATTGCCATCGAAGCCTTTTTCCGATGAGTCATAACCAATTCCCAAAACTGTATCGCGCACGATGTTCATGACATCGGCATATCCATTCGTTGTTACTTCACCGGCAACGTGTACCTGACCAGTGGTGATGAGTGTTTCCACGGCAACCCGAGATGTCTTATCTTGCGAGAGCAGCGAATCGAGAATGGAATCTGAGATCTGATCGGCGATCTTGTCGGGATGTCCTTCAGTTACTGATTCTGAGGTGAAGAGGCGTTTTGACATGGGGTTAACTTAACCGAGTCGCGACCAAATCGAGGAGTTTATGCGCCAGTGTTTCCTTTGTGCTTTCGGGCACAGTGGCTACTACCCCGCTCTTATCAAGGATCATCCCTTGGGTATGAGTAGATCCGAAGATAGCACCACCTGAAACATCGTTGACATAGAGCAGGTCGAGACCCTTTCGCTCTAACTTCGCAGCTGCATACTCTTCGAGATGTGATGTCTCTGCCGCGAAACCAACGAGTACTTGATCTGCTCTACGAGCCTTGCCAGCTTGCGCCAATAAATCAGGGTTAGCAATTAAATCAAGGTGATCAATCTTCTCTTTCTTGATCTTGCCATCAGAGACTTCGCTAGGGCGAACATCTGCAACGGCCGCGCTCATAATCAGTGCATCAGATGTTGGGAAGAAATCTTGCAATAGTGCACCCATCTCAAGTGCAGTTGCTACTGGAAAGATCTCAACACCATCAATGTCGGGAAGGTTGCAATTGGCAGCGATGAGTTTTACCTTCGCGCCACGACTTACTGCCGCCTCTGCTAGCGCGTAACCCTGCTTACCGCTGGAGCGATTGCCGATGTAGCGAACTGCATCGATTGGTTCACGCGTTCCACCTGCTGTGATAAGAATTTCTTTCCCGAGTAAGTCAGCGTTCCAGCCACTGATCTTCTCTACCTCTTCGATAATAACCGCGGTTTCTGGGAAGCGACCGACTCCCGAATCTTTTCCAGTCAGGCGACCAGTTTCAGGTTCTAGAACAATAAATCCCCGAGAGCGCAGCGTCGCAACATTTGCCACAGTCGCAGCATTGAGCCACATATTCGGATGCATTGCGGGAACGATCAATTTGGGCGCATCACTTGCTAAAACAATGTTGGTCAGGAGATCATCGGCGCGACCTTGCGCAATTCGAGCGATCAGATCTGCAGTTGCCGGAGCGATAACAATCATTTGAGCTTTATCAGCCAGAGCAACATGGGGAACTTCCGGAATGTTCTCCCACACTTGGGTGTGTACTTTGCGACCAGAGAGAGCTTCCCATGTCGCACTGCCAACAAAATTCAGACTCGAAGGTGTTGGGACAACGGTGACTAGATATCCGCGATCTTGTAGACGACGCAAAAGATCGCAGGATTTGTATGCAGCAATACCGCCGCCGACACCAAGGAGAATTTCACGGCCGTACATGGGGGAAGTCGATCAGTTAAGCGGTTGGTTCGAGATTTTCGTAGGTAAGGAGTCCATCATTAATCTCACGGAGTGCAATTGATAATGGCTTCTCATGCACATGTGTCTCAACGAGTGGTCCAACATATTCTAGAAGGCCCTCTCCTAGTTGAGAGTAATAAGCGTTGATCTGACGAGCACGCTTTGCCGCGTAGAGAACCAAGCTGTACTTAGAGCCACTCTTATCCAATAGTTCATCGATTGGTGGATTAGTTATTCCATCCATGTTCGCTCCTTAGAATCTGGTTCAACTGGGCTGAAACCGCGAATTATGCGCTGCGGGCAGAGGCCAAGGCTATCAGGCCTTCGACTACATTCTCCACACGATCATTTACCAGCGTGACATCGAACTCTTTGGCGCGGGCGAGCTCTTCCTGAGCAATTTCTAAGCGATGCGCCCGACGCTCTGGTGTATCTGAGCCTCGTGATTCAAGGCGAGCCGCTAAATCTTCCCAACTCGGAGGTGCAAGAAAGATCAGTTGAGATGGCAAGCCTGATGCTTTCACTTGCATTGCGCCATTGATGTCAATCTCAAGAAGAACATTTTTACCTGACTCGAGCGCTGCAATAACCGCCGATTTTGGCGTTCCATATTTCGCGCCAGCAAATTCGGCCCATTCCAGAAAATCGCCACGAGAAACCATAGAAGCGAATTCATCATCGGAGATAAAGAAATACTCGCGACCTTCAATTTCGTAATCACGAGGTGAGCGAGTAGTCGCACTGATACTGACCCAGAATTCTCTCCGCAATCGCAGCGCAGCAGCCACCGTGCTCTTGCCAACCCCACCAGGTCCAGAGAGAACCAGGAGCGATCCGGGATATTTACGTTGTATCACAGCACCTATTCTAAACTCAGCGAGCAACTTCTCGCGCTGGGCACGACCGAGTCCGGCGACTCTCCTTGTTGGTGAGATTTCCAAACGTTCAATCATCGACATAGCGCGAACACTTCCCCAGCCAGGAAGCGCAGCTAGCAATTCACTTACTCGTAACTTTGCGATTGCACTATCGCTCTCGCCAATTTCTAGAACATCTGCGATCGAAATCTGCTCTGATTTCAAGAGAGACTTGATTTCAGCTCGTCTCTTTCGCGAGGCAGCCGCGATTGCAAGTGCACTATCGCGTTGCTCTTTAGTGAGCTTGGGTGGCAGCGCCATGTCAGCTCTTAAAGTTCAGCAAGAATTGATTCAGCGGCGCTGCTCATCGCAGAAATTCCATCTTTCCAAGCACGAGTAATCGGACGACCAATCACCAAGTAATTTGCACCGGCTGCGATTGCTTCACTCGGCGTCATGGTGCGACTTTGATCATCGCTCCCCTGCATACTCTTTGGCCGCACACCTGGCGTAATGATTGAAATGTTTGGACCAACCGCGCTGCGGATTGCCGTAATTTCTAGTGGCGAACAGACAATCGCACGTGCTCCTGCCTCGGCGGCGTGCTTAGCTAACGCTGTTGCAGTGGCTAGCGCGCCTCCTGCAAAACCTAAGGCTGGCATTTCATCATCAGAGAGTGAGGTAAGAATTGTTACCGCTGTGATTGCAGTGTTGGGAGCGGTTGCTACTGCGCGACTAATCATCTCTGCGCCACCGGCAGCATGGACTGTAAGGAAGGCTGGATTCAACTCCGCCACTTGTGCGGTTGCAGCTGCAACTGTGTTGGGGATGTCGTGAAGTTTGAGGTCGAGAAAGAGCGGCAGGTCAGTGGCGCCTTGAATTGATTTAACGCCAGCAATTCCGAACTTGAGAAA
This sequence comes from Actinomycetota bacterium, assembly GCA_009697555.1. GTDB lineage: Bacteria > Actinomycetota > Actinomycetes > Nanopelagicales > Nanopelagicaceae > WLQV01. The sequence continues at coordinate 6,505 of WLQV01000010.1, forward strand.
GAATTCCAAGCCAAGTTTGTAGGCACCAAGATGTGGAGTTAGGCCACTTACCCAACTCTGTGCAGTAGCAAGGTCATCGGTATCAACTGCCAGAATCAGCGGCGACTTACTCATTGGGATTCCACTCTATGTGCAAAGCCAATCGCCTCACGAAGTGAATTGAAGCCACGTGCTGTTAGAAGCTCAGCAAGTTCGCGTTGTACTTTGATTGGCGCCTCAGGATTTCCAAAGGAGGCAGTGCCGACGGAGACACCACTTGCTCCTGCAAGAATCAATTCGAGTGCATCGCGACCGGTTGCAACTCCACCCATTCCAAGGATTGGAACTTTAGGCATCGCAGCATGGACTTGATAAATCGCGCGAACTGCAACGGGGCGAATTGCTGGACCAGATAACCCACCAGTCTTACCACCTAAATGTGGTCGCATCGTGTCTAGATTAATCACCATGCCTAACAAGGTATTTATTAGGGCTAGCGCATCGGCACCTGCATCAACCACAATCTTGGCAATCTCAACAATGTTTGTAACATCAGGTGAGAGCTTGGCAATAATCGGAAGTTCGCCGCCGAGAGTGCGGCGCACGCCATCAATGACTGCATGTGCTGCATCGGGATCGCATGCAAACACTAAGCCACGATTTTCCACGTTAGGACAGGAGATGTTGACTTCAATTGCAGAAATACCAGGCACGGCACGCAACTTACGAGCAAGCGAGGAGTACTCCTCCACCGTCTCTCCTGCGATCGAAACAATTACGCGCGCCTTCTGTTCTAGTAACCAAGGAACATCGTTGGCTAAAAATGCATCGATACCGGGACCTTGTAAGCCGATTGAATTGAGCATGCCACTTGGCGTTTCTGCCATACGTGGTGTGGGGCGACCGTGACGAGCCTTCGTCATGATCGACTTTGTTACAACTGCGCCGATTTCCTGTAACGGGAAGAATTGTGCCAACTCTTTACCGCTACTTGCGCAGCCACTTGCGGTGAAAACTGGAGCTGGAAACCAGGCGCTACCTAAAGTGGTTGAGAGATCGATGCTCATTCATTCACCGGCAATACCTGACCAACTAAATCCCATTGAACTAAAGCGCCATCCATAACTGGGCCGTCGATACAGGAGCGCTTCATTGTGACCACCCCTGCTTCATCGGCAACGGGCAGTACACAAGTCATGCAGATACCAACGCCACATGCCATCGACTCTTCAACTGCACATTGATGCACTACATCGGTATTCGCAGTGAGGGCGGAAATAGCCTTTAACATTCCCATTGGACCGCATGAGTAAATAACATCGACTCGGTTGGCCGCTAATAGCTCGGTAATTGGATCGGTCACACGACCGGCAGTTCCCATCGAACCATCTTCGGTAAAAATGCGAAGCGTATTAACTGCGCGCTTTCCTTCAAGGGGGGCATAAATCTTCCCCGCAGTCGATGCACCCAAAATCATGTCGACTGTGCAACCGCGATCTTTAAGAATTTCAGCTAAACCAAAGAGTGGTGCAGAACCATAACCGCCACCAACTAAGAGTGCATTTACCGGATGCGTAGGAATTCCAAATGGTTGACCAAGTGGTGCAATGACATCGATCTCACTGCCCTCTGGTTGCGCACAGAACCAGCGACTACCGCTGCCGTGAGGGGCAACGATAATCTCCATCGTTCCACCGTAAGCTCCGCGATCGGAGATGCGTGAGATTGCGAAAGCACGACGCAAGACCATGGAACTGCGATCGCCGCCAACTGCAACTGCTACGAAATTTCCAGGACGAAAATCATTTACTACACCACCTACATCGAGAATGAGTTGGTGGTACTGCCCCACTCGCTTATTACTCACTAACGTGGCGACCATTGTTTTAGCGTGGCGATTAATACCTGCCATTATTTAAGCCACTCTTGCAGAGGTTTCACTGTTAAGCCGCCACGTTGGAGCGCGTCGATTCCCGCTACTGCTGCCGCAAAGCCGGCACTTGTCGTAATGCAAGGAACTGATCGTTGAATTGCCGCAGTGCGGATCGACCAACCATCTTGGCGAGTACCACGACCAACTGGAGTGTTAATCACCAGATCAATGATGCCACTACCGATTAATTCCACAATAGTTTTCTCACCGAGCGGGCCAGGACCTTCAGCATGTTTGCGTACCAAGGTACTTGCGATCTCATGCTCCTTTAAGAATTTTGCAGTTCCCGCAGTGGCAAAGAGAGTGAATCCCATTCCGAAGAGCTTCTTCACTGAAGGCAGGGCAGACTCTTTATCTTTATCGGCAAATGAGAGAAATACTTTGCCGCTCTTGGGAAGTGGACCAAAGGCTGAGATCTGCGACTTCGCATAACTCTCTCCAAAGGTCTTACTAATTCCCATAACTTCACCAGTAGAGCGCATCTCAGGTCCTAGAACTGCATCTACGCCGCGACCATCTGTGCGACGGAAACGATTCCACGGCAGCACTGCCTCTTTCACTGATACTCCCTTTGCGACGCCATCACCGTTCTTGGGTAGCAATCCATCAGCGCGCAACTGTGCGATCGTGAAACCAACTGCGATCCGCGCTGCTGCTTTTGCAAGTGAAACTCCTGTTGCCTTGCTAACAAAGGGAACGGTACGTGATGCACGTGGGTTTGCTTCCAATACATAGAGAACGTCGCCGGCTAGCGCGAATTGAATGTTAATGAGACCGCGTACTCCAACCCCTGATGCAATTTTGAACGTTGCTTCGCGAATCCGCTGAGTTTGATCTGGCGTAATTGTCATCGAAGGTAATACGCAGGCGCTATCACCAGAGTGAATGCCCGCCTCCTCAATGTGCTCCATAACTCCGCCCATGAAGAGTTCTTCACCATCAAAGAGCGCATCGACATCGATCTCAATTGCCGAATCCAAGAAGCGATCGACTAAGACTGGACGATCTGGCGTGATGTCGGTTGCGCGAGAAATAAAGCCAGAGAGTGCTTGATCGTCATAAACAATCTCCATGCCCCGGCCACCCAGGACAAATGATGGGCGCACTAAAACTGGATAACCAATGCGTGCCGCAATTTCCAAGGCTTCTTGTTGGGAAGAGGCCATGCCAAACTCTGGCGCAGTCAATCCCTGCTCCTGCAAGAGATTTCCAAATGCGCCGCGCTCCTCCGCCAAATTAATTGCCTCAGGACTTGTACCGAGAATTGTCACACCGGCCTCTTTCAATCCTGCTGCAAGTCCTAGCGGTGTCTGTCCACCTAATTGTGTGATGACACCAAGAACTGGACCGGCCAATGTTTCAGCATGAATTACTTCTAAAACATCTTCCAAAGTCAGTGGTTCGAAGTAGAGGCGATCTGATGTGTCGTAATCAGTGGAGACCGTCTCTGGATTGCAATTGACCATAACAGTTTCAAAATCAGCCTCTTGCAAGGTAAATGAGGCATGAACGCAGGAGTAATCAAATTCAATTCCCTGCCCGATGCGGTTAGGACCACTACCGAGAATAATGACGGCTGGCTTTGTTCTTGGCCGCACTTCAGTTTCGGCTTCATAACTGGAGTAGTGATACGGCGTATGTGCTTCAAACTCTGCGGCACAAGTATCAACCGTTTTGTAAACCGGGCGAATGTTGTTGGTGTAGCGCTCTTGACGAACTTGGGCTTCGGTAATTCCACGCAGATTTGCGATTTGAAGATCGGAGAAGCCAAGTGATTTAGCACTTGCCAGGAGCTCTGGCGTGAGATCGCCCGCTTCAATAATCGTGCGTGCAAAAGAATTAATGAGTTGGATCTGCTCGAGATACCAAGGATCAATCTTGGTTGCACTATGTACTTGTTCGGTCGTTGCGCCTAACCAGAGTGCGCGCTGGACTTGTCCCAAACGATATTCAGTTGGAACCACCATGGAGCTAAGAAGTGCTTGGATCTCACCGATGCTAGAAGTTGCTGGGAAAACAAATGGTGCCTCTTTTCGCTCGAGTGAGCGGAGCGCCTTCTGTAGCGCCTCTGGGAATGAGCGACCAATCGCCATTGCCTCGCCCACACTCTTCATCGTCGTAGTCAGACGAGGATCTGCATCAGCAAACTTCTCAAAGGCAAAGCGCGGAACTTTTACCACGATGTAATCAAGGGTTGGTTCAAAGGAGGCCGGAGTTACTTGAGTAATGTCATTTTGAATCTCATCCAAGCTATAACCAATTGCCAACTTGGTCGCGATCTTGGCAATGGGAAATCCGGTGGCCTTTGACGCTAAAGCGCTCGAACGCGATACGCGTGGATTCATTTCGATCACGATGATGCGGCCATTGGCTGGATTAACTGCAAATTGAATGTTGCAACCACCAGTAGCTACGCCTACTTCGCGAATGATTTCGATCGAGAGATTACGGAGGCGCTGGTACTCAACATCGGTAAGTGTCATCGCAGGTGCGACAGTAATCGAATCTCCGGTATGAACGCCCATCGGGTCTAGGTTCTCGATACTGCAGACAATCACCACATTATCTTTGTGATCGCGCATCACTTCCAGTTCGTACTCTTTCCAACCAATAATCGACTCCTCGAGCAGCACTTCAGTTGTTGGTGAGTGGCGCAATCCTGCACCAGCAATCTGATGAAGCTCTGGTTCGGTAAAAGCGATACCTGAACCCAGGCCACCCATAGTGAAAGATGGACGCACAACAACCGGATAATTAAGAATCTTCGCAGCCGCTAAACACTCATCCATCGTGTGACAGATAACTGACTTTGCAGATTCTCCGCCGACTTTCTCAACAATCCCACGAAATAGTTCACGGTTTTCACCGCGTTGAATAGCTGCAACATCTGCACCGATTAACTTTGTTCCGTACTTGGCAAGGGTGCCGCGTTCAAAGAGACCAATTGCCGCATTCAGCGCAGTCTGTCCGCCCAACGTGGCCAACACAGCATCGGGGCGCTCTGCCGCGATAACTTGTTCCAGAAATTCCGGCGTAATGGGTTCGATGTAAGTTGCATCGGCAAACTCTGGATCGGTCATGATGGTCGCAGGATTTGAATTGACCAAAATGACGCGAATACCTTCAGCGCGCAGCACTCGGCAAGCTTGCGTGCCTGAGTAATCAAATTCGCAGGCCTGTCCAATAACGATCGGGCCAGAGCCAATTACCAGTACAGATTTAATCGAAGTATCGCGTGGCATTACTTACTCACCTGCGCCTTCGACATGAGATCGACAAAGCGGTCGAAGAGATAATTGGCATCATGTGGTCCGGCCGCAGCCTCTGGATGGTACTGAACGCTAAATGCAGGTCGATCAAGTAGTTCGACTCCCTCAACAACGCCATCGTTGAGACAGACGTGCGTCACTTGGCCTTCACCGTAAACCGTTGTGAATACACCATCTACTGGCGCCTTAAGAGCAAAGCCATGGTTGTGCGCGGTGATTTCAACTTTTGATGTCGTCTTATCCATCACTGGTTGATTAATACCGCGGTGGCCAAAGCGCAATTTATAAGTATCAAAGCCAAGCGCCCGTCCTAAAATTTGATGACCAAAACATATTCCAAAGATCGGGATTCGAGCTGCAAGAATTTCGCGTACTAACTCCACAGTTGAATCCATGGTTGAGGGATCGCCAGGTCCATTGGAGATGAAGACGCCATCCACGCCCATCTCTTGAATCTGGGCGAAGGTGCTCTTGTATGGAATGACATGAACTTCAATACCGCGCTCTGCCATAGATCTTGGAGTTGCCGCTTTAATTCCTAGATCAATCGCCGCTACTTTAAATTTACGCTCGCCCTTGGCTGCGATCACATAAGGGGCTGGTGTTGAAACATCATCAACCAAGAATGCGCCATCCATCTGCGCGCTCTTTCGCACTTCAATGACCATCTCTTCTCGGCTCAAAAGATTGTCCGAGAAAATCCCCACGCGCATCGCGCCGCGATCGCGCAAATGGCGGGTAATGGCTCGAGTATCAACGCCAGAAATTCCTACAACGCCGCCCTTGATGAGTGCACTCTCTAAGTCATCATTTGCGCGCCAATTACTCACGATTGCAGAGGGATTGCGAACCACAAAGCCGGCAACCCAAATCTTGCTCGACTCATTATCTTCAAAATTAACGCCGGTATTTCCGATGTGAGGAGAGGTCATGATTACAACTTGCTTGTGATATGAAGGATCGGTCAGAGTCTCTTGATAACCAGTCATGCCGGTGGAGAAAACTGCTTCACCATAGGTGCGACCAATCGCACCCCAGGAATTGCCTTCAAA
>WLQV01000100.1 GCA_009697555.1 Actinomycetota bacterium
CGAACCCCAACGTTGGCGCATGCTTCGCCAGTGAACTGAGTTGGGGCGCTCGCTAATTTCCGGTGCATGTGCAGTGAGGAGCTCATCGATGCGCTGCGCCAATTGCATCTCACCGGGAGTGCGCGCCGCCTCTTGTGCGCGAATCTTCGCAACCATCTCCGGAACAATCGCCCGCTCATCTGCCTTACTTAAACGTGCCGGAATCGAGATCACAATTCTCCCGGCTTGGCGATAAGCAGAGATGTGGCGCTTGCGGCGAGGTGATCTAATGACAACGATCTCGCCTTCATCGATACCAGGGAGCGCGACAGCCTTAGCTTCGAGAGTATGTGACTCGGTGAGATCTACTGCAAGGCGAACTGGGCTCGGAGTGCGGGGCAAGGGATCAAAAGCCATACCTAAAAGGTATCTTGCGCGCAAGAGGGAAAGCCTCAAGTAGTAGTTGAGTCGTGGAAATCCTTATCTCGTGGATTCTCGTTACGCAAGTGCGGCAAAGATTGCACGATCGTGGCCATAGTGAGTGATTACTCGCACAGCGAAATATTTTTTTGAGATTTTTCGCTATTTACGCGTGGGTTTTTGAAAGAGCGGCGTAATTGCTCCACTTTTTCTTGTGTTTTAAGTTGATTCTCACTCTTATGTCACGTACGTTGCGCTTACGAAGTCCTCGGATAACAGTTCTTTATCTGCAAGGGGAAGGCAGATAGCGAACGAGTGCCCGGGGACTTCGCCTTTTCCTGAGTACTTGCAAATGCGCACCTGCTGGCCGACCAGAGTTACTCCGAAGTGATTCCTGAGAGATCATCTGGCACTTCACTACTGGCCAAAAATTCCATCGGTCTCGCAATGTCACTCTCACTTGGCAAAATCGCCGACCAGATCTGATCGCGCGTTGCAATGTCGCGCTCGCTGCGAATGGTTCGCCAGAAAGTGCTCGCCTCTCGCGCCATTCGAGGTGAGACATGAAGGCCAAAGATGGAGTGGAAGAGTTGTTGAACTGGTGCAGATGTTGCGCGACGACGACGGAGCGTTTCAAGAAGTAACGGCAAGCTAGGAAGTCGCTCATCTGCGGCAAGTGAGATTACCTCTTCACACCAACCATCGATGAGCGCCAAAACCGTTTCTAACTTCTCCAGCGCTTGCTTCTGTTCTGGTGATTCTTCAGGAGTAAAAAATCCCTCTTTCATCGCAAGAGTAAAACTCTCAGGATTATTAATATCAAAATCGGAATTATTAATTGCGCTCTCAGCCTGCTCCTGCATCTTTGCCAGATCGATGCGAATGCCATGGCCATAGGAAGTGATGGCGGCGCGGATGTAATCAACTAGCCAAGGATTGCTATCGAAGAGTCGAGCGATCGCGCCCTCTCGAAGTGCGTGGAAAATCTGCACCTCTGCCTCGGGAAGTTCTAGGCCGTCACCCCATTGCGCGATGTTCTGCGGGATAAGCGTTGCAACAACTGGTGAAACCAGCGGCAAGCCGATGTCATGAACGCCAGTGGCGGTATGTGCCAGCGCGCCAACGCTCTGGCCTAATTGCGTTGCCAAAAGGGTGCCAAGAAATGAAGTGAGAATTGCCGAGAATGCACCAGCCGGAATGTGGGCGAGCGCGTCGTTGCCGCTGCCACTGCCAATTCCACTGCCCTGGCCCTGGCCCAAGGTGAACTCGCCCAGATTAATTCCACCTTCGCCGCCAACCTCTCCGACCATTTCAGTGATCGCAGTGGCAAGGCCTTGCGCCAATGGTTCAACGATTCCACTCCAACCAGCCAGGGTGGTATCTACCCAATCAATGCGACTGACCAAGTGATGTTGCGTGGTGCGGGCGGGAAATTGTGTTGCGCTATCGAGCCAATGTTCGGCCAGGGCTGTTGCCGATTCCAGCTCGCTCTTATCTTTGAGTGAGATCGGAACGCTGCCAGCTGCGGCAACAAATTTCTTTGCGACATCGCGAATTACAGATTCTGGAAGTATCCGAGAAGTGGAGCCCCCACTATTGGTGAAGTTGGTATTGGGAAAGTTGGAATTAGGAAAGTTGGCATCGGGAAAGCCGGATTCAGGAAAGTTAGTGGAATTGAAGAGATTGCTAAAACCAAATGGTGCGCTCATTCCCAATTTATTGAAGTGATCGCGAACTTGATCCTGGAATGCTTCAACTAGTGCTGCAAAATCTGCTGGGTTATTTGGTTCACCATCTGATTTCTTGCCTGACTTATTGCTGCTCTCGTTCTCGAGCTTCTCGGAATTTGTCTCAGAATTTTCGCTGGAATTCTCAGCGGAATTCTCATCGGGATTCTCATCAGAGGCAGGCGTGAAACCGAAGGGGCACATGCTTCTCACACCCTCCCTTCACTTGCCATCTTTTCAAGGACTCTCTCTTGGTTATCTGTTGCAACGCTAACTATCTACCAATGATTCCCCGAAGTGGGCCATTCTCAACTCTGGCTGAAGCGGCAGATGTCTGCTGCAAGCAATAAGGTAGTGATATGTCTCCCGCCTTCGCCGCCCTCATCTGGTGGGTCGTACCAGCTCTTGGCCTCATAGGCGCCCTCGGATATGTGCTCTGGGTCAGCAAATTTCAGAGCAAATTTGAATCAGAGACTTCTCGTTCGGTAAATAATTTCCAAAAATTTCAAAGCTCTTTCACCTCGGCCACTGCTGTCATTGACTCGAAAGAGAATCTCACCGAGTTATCTACTGCGCCATTTTCGCAGCCACTTGATAGAGCCGAAGTAAAGCCCGATACATCAGCAGATAAGCCTGATGCATCTGGACAAAATTTCACTACACCCGCGCAAAAATAACTCGCGATGGTAAGACGCAGCCTGCCCGCAATCACTCTCACCTTTCTTACCATCATGGCTATCGGGCTACTCTTCCTGCCAATTCCTTACGTGATACTCATGCCAGGTCAGACAACTAATCTGCTACAGAAAGAACTCCGCGTAACTGGCGAGAAGCCCTACACCGGCAAAGGAACATTGAGCATGGTCTCGGTCAGTGCGACAACTCCGAGCTTTTACGTTAACGGCAGCGCAATTATCTGGGCGCTACTTGATCAGAGAGTTGCCGCTGTTCCGAAAACACTGGTCTATGCACCAGGGCAGAGCGATAAAGAAGTTCACGCTGAAGAGTTAGCAGATATGAAGAGTTCGCAAGATGGTGCACGTGTAGCTGCTGGAAATATTTTGCATCTCACACCAGCAGAGATTAAGAAGACTTCATTTACCCTCAAGGATAAATACACAGGCGGACCCAGTGGCGGGCTCGCCTTTGGTTTAGCAATTCTTGCCAAACTCGGCGATACCGATTTCATTCGCAATCGCAAAATAGTTGCAACTGGCACATTAGATAGCGCTGGAAATGTTGGACCAATTGGCGGAATAGATCTCAAGCTCTATACGGCAGAACATGCTGGGGCGAAAATTTTTCTCGCCCCAGAGCGCAATTGTGTGGAAATTCACCATCGCCCGCGGGGAATGAAAATTTATGCCGTAGCAACCTTGCAAGAGGCCTACTCGGTGCTCTCAGGCAAGAGCACCCAATTGCGAAATTGCACTTAGGGGTGGATTCGGTAGCGTTATCCCATGACCTTTAATCGCGGATTTTCCATGCCAGGTGCCCCACGTAATCCCTTTGGTCCACGTCGCCCTCGCGGCCCACTTCGCATCACAATTGCAATTGTCTTTGTGGCCTCAGCAATTCTCGTTGCCTCAAGCGGCTTCTATGCTGACTTGCTCTGGTTCCGCTCCGTTGATTTTCTCTCGGTATGGAAGACGATTCTTACAACAAAGATTTCACTCTTCCTTGTTACTGGCTTAGTCACATCTGCAATCATCACGACAAACATCGTTATCGCATTTCGACGTCGCCCAATTTATGTACCAGTGACAGTTGAGGCCGATAATTTAGATCGTTACCGTTCACAGCTCGAACCAATTCGTCGCTGGGTAACTCTTGGAATTGCTGCAGTGCTCTTTTATTTTGCCGGCTCGTCCGGAACAGCGCTCTGGCGCGATTGGTTGCTCTTTAAGAATGCGACACTCTTCGGGGTTAAAGATGCGCAATTTGGTAAAGATATTTCTTTCTTTGCCTTTAAGTTGCCGCTCTATCAAGCACTCATCGCATGGGGCATTTCGACTGTAGTTATCTCACTTATTGCCACAACCGTTGTTCACTACCTCTACGGTGGAATTCGCCTCCAAGTTCAAGAAGATCGCACAACCGTTGCAGCGCGTGTACAACTTTCAGTGCTCCTAGGAATTTTGGTCCTGCTCAAAGCAGTTGCCTACTGGTTTGATCGTTACGCCTTAGCTCTAAAAGAGAGCAAGTTAATTACCGGTCTTTCCTACACCGACGTTAATGCGGTACTTCCGGCAAAGGCGATTTTGGCGGGAATTGCATTGGTCTGCTCGCTTCTCTTCTTTGCCAACATTGTGCGCCGCTCATGGCTACTCCCTGCGGCAGGAACTGCGCTCTTGGTGATCTCTTCACTTCTTATCTCTGGTGTTTATCCTGGCCTAATTCAACAATTCCAAGTAAAGCCAAGTGAATCTTCCAAGGAAGTTCCTTACATTCAACGCAACA
>WLQV01000101.1 GCA_009697555.1 Actinomycetota bacterium
GAACCACTTCTTGCACATTACAAAGCAAATCCAGATGCCTGCCAACCAGAGAGCGCACGCAATGAAGTAATCTCATTTCTTGAAGGTGGCGTCTCTGATCTTTCGATTTCTCGCTCGACCTTTGATTGGGGAATTCCAGTTCCATGGGATCTCGAGCAAGTGGTTTATGTCTGGTTCGATGCGCTGCTTAATTATGCAACTGCAGTTGGTTTGGGTGATGAACCAAATACGCCAGGTGCTGCGAAATTTGCCCAGACTTGGCCAGCCGATGTTCATTTAGTCGGAAAAGATATTCTCCGCTTCCACGCCGTAATTTGGCCAGCGATGTTAATGGCGGCGCAACTTCCGGTTCCTAAGAAAGTCTTTGCTCACGGTTGGTTATTGGTTGCCGGCGAGAAGATGAGTAAGAGCAAGCTCACTGGAATTGCAGCTAGTGACATTACAGATCACTTCGGCGTAGATGCTTTCCGTTATTACTTCCTTCGCGCAATTCCCTTTGGTAGCGATGGTTCATTCTCTTGGGAAGATATGTCCGCTCGCTATACAAGTGAGCTAGCAAATGATTTTGGCAATTTAGCTTCACGTTCTGCGGCAATGGTGGAGAAGTATTGCGCTGGAATTTTGCCACCAGTTGCCCAAGATGCCACATTGGCAGCTGCCCTTACTGCGACTGTGGCCAAAGCAGATGCGGCAATGTGTGCCCTTGATTTTCAAGGTGGCATCACGGCGATCATGGATTTCTGTAAGCAGGTAAATGGTTTTGTTACCGAGAAAGAGCCATGGGTTGTTGCCAAAGATCCAGCGCGAAAAGTTGAGCTCGATGCAATTCTCTATAACATCGCCGAAGCAACGCGAGCTCTTGCGGTATTGCTCTACCCAGTAATGCCGGCAACGTGTGAAATTTTATGGCAGAGCCTTGGCGCGGAAGAAAAACTTGGGGCCATTGGGAAACAACGTATTGACCAAGTTGCAACATGGGGCCAGTTACCTGCTGGTGCAAAAATTACAAAGACGCCTGTTCTCTTTCCACGGCTTGAAGCAGTTGAGTAGTAGCGATGGCCGATCGCCACAATCGAGATATTGATCGACCACTCGCACCCGCACCAGAGGCGCTACCGACTTTCTGTGTAGATGCACATGCACATTTAGAGATTGTCACAAATACTGCGCCAGATTCGGCAGAAGTTGGCCAAGTGATTGCAGATGCGCGAGCGGTAGGAATCGATCGCATTGTGCAGGTGGGATATTCAGCAGAGCAGTCGCAGTGGTGTGTAGCAGCGGCTAATCATTGGGATTCAGTAATTCTGGCCGCCGTTGCGCTCCATCCCAATGAAGCACCAATTGTCTCCTCTTTTGATAGCGATTTTGGAATCATTACAAAGCTAGCCAAAGAGCCACGTGTTCGTGCAATTGGTGAAACCGGTCTGGATTATTTCCGAACTCCACCAGAGCTTCGCGAAAAACAACGCGAATCATTCCGAGCACATATTGCGCTAGCTAAAGAGGTAAATAAAGCATTAGTTATTCACGATCGTGATTCACATGATGATGTTCTTGCAGTTTTGCAAGAAGTTGGTGCGCCAGAGAAAGTGGTTTTCCATTGCTTCTCGGGTGATGCTGCAATGGCCAAGATCTGTTCTGATCGAGGCTACATACTCTCTTTCGCTGGCACTCTTACCTTTAAGAATGCGCCAGAGCTTCGGGAGGCGGTAAAGCTAGTGCCGGCCGAACAGTTATTGGTGGAAACGGATTCCCCATTTCTTGCACCGATGCCACACCGGGGCCATCTCAATACACCAGCGCAAATTCCTACCGTTGTCAGAGCGATGGCGGCAGAGCGCAATACCGATCTCTTAGAGATGACGGAAGTGCTCAGTAAGAATGGTGAGCGAATTTTTGGATCATTTGCTCCAGGAAGTTCCCTGTGACCCTGCTCGGTGCGGCAGAGATTCGCGAAATTGCGGCCGAACTTGATTTACATCCAGCAAAATCGCTGGGACAAAACTTTGTGATTGATGGCAATACCTGTCGCAAAATTGTTCGCCTCGCAGAAGTAACTGCGAGCGATCATGTGATTGAAATTGGCCCAGGAATTGGCTCACTTACTATCGCTCTGCTTGAGGTCGCACAGAGTCTTACTGCAATTGAAATAGATCAACGATTGGCTGCAAAATTACCAAGCACTGTGGCAACACATCTACCTGATAGCAAATTAGAGGTCATCAATCGAGATGCACTCTCTCTTAATGCACTCGATTCATTGCCAACGGTATTAGTAGCAAATTTGCCTTACAACATTTCGGTTCCAGTCTTGCTTCACTATCTTGAGCACTTTCCTTCAATTAAATCTGGTGTTGTGATGGTGCAAGCCGAAGTTGCCGATCGCTTAGCTGCGCTGCCCAATACTCGTGAATATGGAATTCCTAGCGTCAAAGCTTCATGGTGGGCGGAGCTGAAATTAGTCGGCTCAGTAAGTAGAAGTGTTTTCTGGCCCGTTCCAAATGTTGATTCCAAATTAGTGCGTTTTGTGCGCCGCGAAGTGCCAGGAGATGAAGCACTTCGGATTGAAACTTTTGCGGCAATCGATGGTGCATTTGCACAACGGCGAAAGATGTTGCGATCTGCGCTCTCGAATTGGGCGGGCAGTTCTGCTGAGGCCGCAGAAATCCTTAGCGATGCTGCAATTGATCCGACCTTACGTGGTGAGGCGCTGACCTTGCGCGATTTTTGCGCGATAGGTAAAGCAAAATTGGCTAAAAACGGTTAGATTCCATACATGTCAGCACCTGCATCGCGAAGTGGTCGAGCACCACAATCGGTTGCAGTGCGGGTTCCAGCCAAGATTAATTTGCAACTCTCAGTGGGCCCAGTCGAGGCCGATGGGTATCACAATCTCGTAACAGTCTTCCAAGCGATCTCACTCTTTGACGATCTCACTATTGCGTATGGCGATGCTGGTAGCGGCATAAAAATTTCAATTACTGGTGATCAAACACATGGCGTGCCCAGTGATGTGAATAATCTTGCAGCTAAAGCTGCTGCAGCAATCTGTGCCAAATACGAGTTAGCAGATGATTTAGAAATCACGATTAATAAATCGATTCCAGTTGCCGGTGGAATGGCCGGCGGCAGCGCTGATGCTGCAGCCACAATCGTTGCAATGGATTCACTCTTTGCCCTCGACATGAGCCGAGATGAGATGACAGAGATTGCTGCTGATTTAGGTAGCGATGTTCCATTCCTGCTTTCTGGTGGAACTGCAGTCGGCACCGGTCGTGGCGATCAAATTACTCAAGCGCTATCGCGCGGAACATATCACTGGGTACTTGCACTTTCTACCGTTGGCCTATCTACACCTGCGGTGTATAAAGAGTGCGATCGCCTGCGTGAAGGTATGGATGTTGTCGAACCTGTTGCAAGTGATGTTCTACTTAAAGCCCTCCTTGCCGGTGATGCACAAGCGCTCGGAAAAGTTCTCACTAATGATCTACAACCTGCTGCATTCTCACTTCGTCCTGCGCTGCGATTAGTACTCGATGTAGGCAAAGAATATGGCGCACTCGGTTCACTTGTTTCGGGCTCCGGACCGACTGTGGCATTTCTGGTTGGCGATGAAGATCACGCCCTCGATCTGACAGTTGCATTAATGTCGAGCGGAGTTGTCGGGAGCGTGGCTCGTGCATATGGGCCAGTCCATGGTGCAAAAGTGATTGATGTGAAAAATTGATGGCAATTATGTGCGGGAGCGTGCAGTTCGCCTCAGGTATCCAACTCGTGCGAGAATACGGGTTCCGCCATTGTGTAGTGGCTAGCACATGGGCCTTTGAAGCCCAGGGTCCAGGATCGATACCTGGTGGCGGAGCATGAGCCGCCTAGAACACGTGATTGTGTTGGCCGCGGGTGAAGGTACCCGTATGAAATCAACAACGCCCAAAGTACTTCACTACATTGCAGGACGAACTCTTATCGGACATGTACTTCATGCCATCTCTGATTTATCACCTGCCAATCTTCATGTTGTTGTCGGTTCTGGCCGCGACAGTGTGGAAGCACATTTAGCTGACATTGCACCAACTGCCCGCCCAATTTTTCAAGAGACGCGCGGTGGCACCGGACATGCAGTACAGATTGCGCTCGCCGATCTTAAAGTCACGGGAACTGTTCTAGTTGTCGCAGGAGATACACCGCTTCTCACGAGTGATTCATTTTCGCAATTGATTGAAGTTCATAATTCACAGAAATCTGCGGCAACGGTTCTGACTGCCGATCATGTAGATCCCACCGGTTATGGCCGGATTATTCGCGGCGATGATGATCAGTTGGTGCGCATTGTTGAAGAGAGAGATGCAACAGAGTTAGAGCAGGAAATCACCGAGGTAAATTCAGGTGTTTATGTATTTGATGGTGCAAAACTTGCGGCAACTATTGGCAAACTCTCTACCGCGAATGCGCAGAAAGAGCTCTACCTCACCGATGTGATTGCACTTCTGCGCAGCGCAGGCGAGCGCGTCCTTCCAATTCTTACCCCTGATTTCGTTGAAATTCTCGGCGTCAATGACCGCGCTCAGTTAGCCGAATGCGCTGC
>WLQV01000102.1 GCA_009697555.1 Actinomycetota bacterium
GTGATGTTGCAGAAGCAAATGCACTTCGCCTAGCGCTGGGCAGCGATGCCGATCATGTTGCAGTCTCTGCAACTAAATCTATGACTGGTCACTTACTCGGCGGTGCTGGTGCAATCGAATCGGTATTTATCGTGAAGGCGTTACAAGATCGTATGGCACCACCAACAATCAACATTGAAAATCTAGATCCAGCAGTCACTATCGATGTTGTGCGAGATCAACCACGCGCACTCCCCCAAGGTGACATTGCAGCGCTCAACGATTCCTTTGGCTTTGGTGGCCATAACGTAGTTCTCGCATTCCGTTCCTACTAAGGACAAACAGATGGTAGATAGCAAAAATCCACTCGTTCGCATTACAAAATTACTTGATCCTGCATCTACCAAATTAATTACCGAACAGAATGATTCTGGTGTCTTAGCGGCAACTGGCCAGATTCTAGGAAATCGCGTCGTGGTATTTGCATCCGATGCCACTCTTCATGCCGGTGCACTTGGGCCAGAAGGTGCCGATGTGATTGTGACTGCTTATAAATTAGCAATTAAAGAATCGCTTCCCATCATTGGTATTTGGCACTCTGGTGGTGCGCGTTTGCGCGATGGCGTTCTCTCGCTCAATGCATTTGGTGAAATCTTTCAGCAGATGATCACAGCTAGCGGAAAGATCCCGCAGCTATCGCTTGTGCTGGGTCCAACCGCAGGTGGTGGCGCTTATGGTCCAGCTCTTACCGATGTTGTTGTTCTTGCACCTGGTGGACGAATTTTCGTGACAGGTCCTGATGTAGTTAAAAGTGTGACTGGTGAAACAACTGACATGGCCAAACTTGGTGGTCCTGATGCGCACCAACGCAATAGCGGTGTTGCGCACATTATTGCCGCTACCGACGATGAAGCATTTACTAAGATTCGAAATCTTGCCGATCTCTTTGCAAACCAAGGCACAATTAAGAGTGATCTTGATAAACGTGATTTGGCCGATTTAGTTCCGGATTCACGAAAGCGTGCTTATGAAGTGCATCCACTAATTTCTGCGATATTAGATGAGGGCGTAATCGAATTACTTCCGATGTGGGCCGACAACATTGTCACCAGTATTGGTCGCTTAGGTGGTCGCACTGTTGGCGTGGTTGCTAATAACCCACAACATTTAGGCGGAGTTATCGATTCTTCTGCTGCAGAGAAGGCTGCGCGCTTTGTGCGTACCTGTGATTCATTTGGTATTCCTTTGATTGTTATCGTCGATGTGCCAGGTTTTCTTCCCGGTGCCGGTCAAGAGTGGGAAGGCGCAGTTCGCCGCGGTGCAAAGTTGCTCCATGCATTTGGTGAAGCAGTAGTGCCAAGAATTACTCTGATTACGCGTAAGGCTTACGGTGGCGCCTATGTTGCAATGAACTCTCGCGCGCTGGGTGCTACCAAGGTATTTGCCTGGCCGAAAGCGGAAGTATCAGTAATGGGCGCAGTTGCTGCGGTTCGAGTATTGCATCGCCGACTACTTGCTGATTTGCCAGAAGAACAACGCGATGCGATGGAGTTAGAGCTCGCGGCAGAGCATGAGAAAGTTTCTGGCGGAGTGGAGCGAGCGATTGAGATTGGCGTCGTTGATGAAATTATCGCGCCAGAAGATACGCGCTCAGCACTTGCTCAAGCGATCGCTACTGCGCCATCGGCTCGCGGAAAGCACGGCAACATACCGCTCTAACTTTTGCTAGATAGATTACTTAGTGGTTTTGAAAGTAACTGAAACTGTTGCTGTCACAGTCTTTTCAATCGAAGAAGTGTCATACATTCCCATGTCTGCAGTGTTTGTTGAATCTGGGGTTGTTACTTGGAATGGACCAGATTTCACACTGACAATTGCACCTACACCGCCACCGACTGCTTGAGTCAAAGCAAGAGCACGGACCTTGGCATCTTTAACTGCTTCACTCAGTAATTGTGGGCGAAGTGCAGGAAGAGTGGAAACATAATATTGCGGACCTGAGTTGTTTACATTCACGCCAGTGCTCAAGAGTGCGCCAATTCCCTGACTTAACTTCGCAACTTTCTGTACATCGGTAGTGCGCACTGTGAGATCGCGCTGTGCCTGATGACTCAGAATTCGCCCAGTGGGATTTCCATTGCTGTACTCCTGAATTGCATAACTAGAGACTGGACCAAGAGTGATTGCATCAGTTGCGATGCCGCCCTTGGATAAGTAGTCATTGAGTTTGGCTATTCCAGCGTCTACACGAGTAACTGCAGTCCCGACACTAGGTGCAGATTCTTGGACTGAGAGAGTCCAGACCACATTATCTGCAGTCGCGGAAACTTTGGCTGAACCTGTGACGACAATTCCATCGCTGCTGCGAGAGGCAAAGCCAGTGCCAACTTTAACTAAACCAATACCGAGTGCTAAGGAAACGATTACTGCAGATACTAGAATCAGAATTCCCTTATTGCGTTCGATAGTTACCGTGTCGCGTGAATTGTCATTGCTCATGGCTAAATCCTACCCCTTAAGTGTTTAAATTGCTTTGAGTCGTTGTGACTCGTGCTGGTCTACTAAGCGAAATGCTTCTAACTCAGTATCCCAGGGTTTTCCCAGAACATTCTCAAGTGCACTTCGAATTGAATCCTCATCAAAGTTCTTATTGAGTGCTGCCACCACTTGATGTTCGCTAATGATCACAGAACCGGTTTGGTCTAAACCAGCGTGATGAATTCCCAACTCTGGTGTGAAGCGATACAAATCTGCACTTGCAGTTGATTCTTCGCGAACTTCGAATCGTAAGTAATGCCAACCACGCAGAGCACTCGTTAACTTTGCACCGAGTCCGTAGGTATTTCGCCAATCAATTGAAGTGCGAAAGGTTCCGGGAAGAAGTGGTTGTGATTTCCACTCCAACTTTAAATTTTCGCCAAGCAGTGATTGAACTGACCACTCCACATGACGAGTGAGCGCCGATGGCGCAGAGTGAATGACTAAACCGCCACGCGCCAATTGGCTGGTGGCCGAGTTTCGAGTTCGCTCCATTGATCTCCTCCTAGTGCTTGATGCGACCTTCCCCAGTCCATCGGCACTCAAAAAGAAGAGATACGAGTATTTTGACCTAAATTTACGCTCAGCGCTAGTGGGGGTATTTACTTGCTCGGTTTTCATACGCAGCAGGAGAAGGTACGATTAGCACTAGTCGGACGCTTAATCAGTACCCGTTTCAAATGCTTTAAAAGCTTTGCTCGGTATCGCTGGATGGAACGTAAGACTGAACGAGTGAGGATTTCTCACACGTTCCCACATATCGAAGGAATAGCAAATAATGGCATCAGGTACAGTTAAGTGGTTCAACTCTGAAAAGGGTTTCGGTTTCATTGCAGTTGACGGTGGCGGACAAGATGTTTTCGTTCACTACTCAGCAATTCAAGGCAATGGCTACAAGTCTCTTGAAGAGGGTCAAGCCGTGACTTTTGAAGTAGTACAGGGTCCAAAGGGCCCACAGGCTGACGCAGTTAATCCTGCTTAATCACCATTAACACGAGAAACCCCGCTAAGAAATTAGCGGGGTTTTTTCTTGCTACTTTTTAGGCAGCGGTGGAACATCGCCAACTTTTGCGTGAACTACCGCAAGGCTCTTGGCTGGACTTAAATCTTTTCCAATTTTCCATGCATCTAAATATTTCCAGGGATAGAGCATCCCCCGACGCACCCACCAAATATCTGCCGCAGTCGGCCACGAAATTCCAAAGTGCACATGTGGCGCAGTTCCTCGAGCATCACCAGTGGCACCGACTAAGCCCAGTAAATCACCGGCGTTAACTCGCACACCAGGTTCAATACCGACTTCAACTTTCTTTAAGTGAGAACCGTAATACCGCACACCATCATCGCCAATAATGGAAACCCAGAGTCCACCACGATCAAGTGGCAAATTTGTCTTACCGCTCCATTGATCAACTCGGCGCACTTCATCAACAACACCTGATGTCACTGCCACAAACTTGCAGCCAGCCTTTGTCAGAACATCGGTGGCTGGATAATCATGGTGAACATGCGCATAGGTGACTTTGCAACCTACGACTGGAAAAGCATAAATTGGAGCGGCCTTTGCGCTCGGCATAATTGATGCAAAGAGAATTCCGACAAACGCGATACGCAAAATTTTCATCACTCAAAGAGTACCTTGGCTATTGGCACATCTGGGTCAATAGCCTAGGGTTGCATCTGTGAGTTCCGGTAGCAATATTCGACTTGTACCAATCGAGAAAAAGATGACAATGAGATTATTCATAAATAGGTTGGTTGCGGTTTTTCTTGCAATCTCTCTGACATTCGTTTCATTTTCTCTACCCGCTCATGCTGCTTCACAAGCGGGAAGTGCTTGCACTAAAAGCGGAGCAGCAACGATTCTCTCCCCTGGCGTCAAGCTCGTCTGTAGCAAATCCGGTCAGAAACTCCTTTGGGCCAAAGTCCCAGTAGTAAAGGTAGTTGCAGCTTCATTCTCATCACAAGATATTGAAAAAGCCGTAGCTGATTCTTGGGCCGTGTGGCGAACAAATAAACTTAATGCAACTCCAAA
>WLQV01000103.1 GCA_009697555.1 Actinomycetota bacterium
ACATCATCGCAGTATCGTCACTAGCAACAACGCTCTTCCTTGGTGGCTATCGCGCACTTCCTGGTCTTACATTTACTGAAAGTTGGCTCGGCGGGTGGATGGGTCTGATCTGGTTTAGCGCCAAGGTACTTGCCTTCTTCTTCGTCTTTGTATGGTTGCGCGGAACTCTGCCCCGTCTTCGTTACGACCAATTTATGCAATTTGGATGGAAAGTATTAATTCCAGTCAGTTTGCTCTGGATCATGATTGTTGCAACTCTGCGTGTGCTTTCGCTGAAGAGCGCATCGCGCCCAGTGGTTATGGCATTTGCTGGTGGCGTCGTTGTAATAATTATGGTGATAAATATTATTTATGACCGTTCGCAACAGCGAAAAGCCAGAGTTGGTATCGAACCCGATGCCCCAACTTCATTTGCAGTTCCACGATTGCCGGAGGTGAAGTAATGTCCGAAAATTCGATGGAACATATCAACAAGAAGGAAATTGGCATTAATAATGTGCCCACTGAGAAACTTCCTGATTTGCCACCGAAACCATTCTTAACTCAGCTCCAAGGTTTCTGGGTAACGTTTTCTGCGATGTTTAAGAAAGTAAATACAGTTCAATATCCTGAGGTAAAGGAGCCAACTGCGCCTCGCTTCCACGGTCGCCATCAACTCAATCGCCATCCTGATGGACTTGAGAAGTGCATTGGTTGCGAACTCTGTGCCTGGGCCTGTCCAGCAGATGCGATTCTCGTCGAAGGTGCAGATAACACCGATGAGCATCGGATGTCTCCTGGTGAGCGATACGGTGAGGTTTATCAGATTAATTATCTGCGCTGTATTTTCTGCGGCCTCTGCATCGAAGCTTGCCCAACTCGTGCGCTAACCATGACTAATGAATACGAATTAGCCGATGAGACTCGTGGAAAATTGATCTTTGAAAAGGCAGATTTACTTGCACCACTTCGCCAAGGAATGTTGATGCCACCGCATCCAATGTATCCAGATATGGATGACACTAATTATTACAAGGGCGAAGTACCTGGTGCCCATCCTTCACAATCACCTGGTGGAGGAAATGCATGATCTCACTCGCACTTGAGGTTGGAAAAGTTCAGACACCAGAAGCAGTGATGTTCTGGTTCTTAGCGCCACTTGCCGTAATTGCCGCTCTCGGAATTTTATTAGTAAAGAAAGCAGTTCACTCGGCACTTCTTATGGCTTGGGTTATGGTGACATTGGCGATTTTCTACATCGCTCAAGATGCGCTCTTCCTTGGCATTGTGCAGATTGTGGTTTATACCGGCGCAGTAATGATGCTCTTCCTATTTATTTTGATGCTCGTTGGCGTTGATTCAGCAGATTCACTCACTGAAACGATTCGCGGTCTGCGCCCCATTGCAATTGTGGCAGCAGTTGGTTTTGGTGGCCTACTCATCTCACTAATCGGTCGTGCAACCATGGGATCTGACATGACAGGACTTGCTGGTTCTGATGGTGCAAATAATATTGAAACTCTTTCATCGCTACTCTTTACAAAATATGTATGGGCCTTTGAAGTTGTCTCCGCACTATTGATCACTGCGGCCCTTGGCGCAATGGTCTTGGCACATAATCAACGCACAACAGCGCGACCAACTCAACGACAATTATCGGCTGCACGTTTTCGCACTGGCTCACTTGCCGCAGCAGCTGGCCTGCCTGGACCTGGCGTATTTGCTCGCCACAATGCAGTTGATGTTCCCGCTCTCTTGCCAGATGGAACAGCTGCGCCAACTTCGATTTCTGCAACGCTTAAAGCGCGTGGCGATGTTATTGACTCCAAGCCCTTCCAATTGGGCGAGCAGATTGACGAGGAGGAGTAGCCATGGATGCTTCTTACTATCTCTATTTAGCAGCTCTGCTCTTCACAATCGGTGCAGTTGGAGTAGTTGTTCGTCGCAATGCCATCGTAGTTTTCATGTGTATCGAATTAATGCTTAATGCAGCAAATCTCGCATTTGTTACCTTCTCTCGGATTAATGGAAATCTCGATGGCCAAGTTATGGCCTTCTTTACGATGGTCGTTGCAGCCTGTGAAGTCGTAGTGGGATTAGCAATCATCGTCACAATTTTCCGGTCACGTCGATCTGCATCAGTTGATGATGCAAGTTTGTTGAAGCGGTAATCGCCATGACAAGTTCACTCTTGGTTTATTTGATTGCACTTCCCTTGGCAGGTGCGGCAATTCTTCTTGCTGCGGGGAAGCGTTCTAATTCATGGGGCCACTTACTAGGAACTGCAACATCTGCAGCCTCCTTCGGTGTGGGCGCATATCTATTTACTCAGATGTTGGGGCGTGCAACTTCTGATCGCGCCATCGAACAGAGACTCTTCTCTTGGATTGCAGTGGGTAAATTTCAAGTTGATGCTGGACTTCTATTAGATCAACTCTCTATCTGCTTTGTCCTTCTTATTACCGGCGTAGGAACCTTGATCCACATCTACTCCATCGCCTACATGTCACATGATCACGATCGCCGCCGCTTCTTTGCTTACCTCAATCTCTTTATCGCAGCGATGCTCTTACTTGTTCTTGGTAACTCCTACCTCAATCTCTATGTTGGCTGGGAAGGCGTGGGCCTTGCCTCTTATCTACTGATTGGGTTCTGGAATCAGAAACCCACTTATGCCGCCGCCGCTAAAAAAGCATTTGTGATGAACCGAATTGGCGACATGGGGCTCTCCTTTGCAATCATGATTGCATTTGCAACATTTGGCACAGTCTCATTTGCAGGAGTGAAAGAGCATGCGCATCATGCATCCAGTACCGCTCTCACAGCTATGGGAATCATGCTGCTGGTTGCTGCTGCTGGAAAATCAGCGCAATTCCCATTGCAAGCATGGCTAGGCGATGCGATGGCTGGTCCAACACCAGTATCTGCTCTCATTCACGCCGCAACTATGGTCACCGCTGGCGTGTACTTAATTACTCGCTCCAACTTTGTCTTCGATGCTGCACCTAATGCCCAACTGGCAGTTGCGATTATTGGCGCAATTACATTGCTCTTTGGTGCGCTAGTTGGTACTGCTAAAGATGACATTAAGAAAGCCCTTGCCGCATCAACAATGTCGCAGATTGGTTACATGATTCTTGGTACCGGACTTGGTGCAGCAGGTTATGCATTTGCGATCATGCACCTACTTACTCACGGTTTCTTCAAAGCTGGCATGTTCCTTGGTGCTGGTTCAGTAATGCACGGCATGGATGATGAAGTAAATATGCGCAAGTACGGCGGACTCGCAAAGTTCATGCCGATCACTGCTGTGACATTTGGCTTTGGTTATCTGGCAATTATTGGTGTT
Source organism: Actinomycetota bacterium (assembly GCA_009697555.1). Lineage (GTDB taxonomy): Bacteria > Actinomycetota > Actinomycetes > Nanopelagicales > Nanopelagicaceae > WLQV01. The sequence continues at coordinate 3,329 of WLQV01000103.1, forward strand.
CCACCATTTGCTGGCTTCTATTCCAAAGATAAAATTATTGAAGTCGCACTTAACGCAGGCGGTGCTCGCGGAATTCTCTTAGGTGGCGCCGCACTCCTTGGCGCAGCAATTACCGCCTTCTATATGACCCGCGTAGTTATTCTCACTTTCGCCGGTGCAAAGCGTTGGGATGCAAAGGCGCATCCACATGAGTCGCCAGTATTGATGTGGTTGCCTATGGCCATTCTTGCGATAGGTTCCATTACATCGGGCTACTTCTTTAGTCGTGGCGATGCACTTCGTAATTGGTTAGCACCAGTTGTTGAGCATGGCCATGTGGAAGAGCAGGAATTATTGAGCCCAGAAGTAACATCTCTTCTTGCGCTGGGACTTGTACTCATTGGTGTTGCGATCGCTGTACTCAAGTACCGCAGAGAAGTCGCAGATACCGCACCTACAAATGTTTCGATCTTCACCAAGATTGCACGACGCGATCTCTTGCAAGATGACTTCAATGAAGCGGTCTTTATGCGGCCAGGACAAGCAATCACAAGTGGCTTAGTGAGTGTGGATGAAAAGGTTATTGATGGCGCAGTTCGTGGCGTTGGCGCTATGACACTTGGCTCTGGCAGCGCAATCCGCACAACGCAGAACGGTTATGTGCGCAGTTACGCCGCTGCAATTCTCATAGGTGCAATTCTTCTCATTGGTGCGATTTGGGTGGTGGTTCAATAATGAGTAATTGGTTAACAATTATTGGGCTAATCCCTCTGGTCGGCGCACTCATTCTGGCCACTCTCAACAAGAGCAATGAGCTACTTGCAAAGCAGATTGCTCTTGCCATTTCGATTCTCACCGCAGTTGTGACTTTTCTTATGGCGCTGCAATTTGATCGCGGAATAACAGATCTACAGTTTGTTGAGAGTTATCAATGGATTTCTAGTTTTGGTATCAAGTATGCGCTCGGCGTCGATGGAATTGCCCTTGTCTTGATTCTCCTCTCTGTCATTTTGGTACCCATCGTTATTGTTGCCGGCTGGAATGAAGCAGTGGGGGGTCGCTGGAGCGTCAAAACTTTCTACATCTTGGTACTCGTACTTGAAACCATGATGGTGGGTGTATTCAGCGCAACCGATGTCTTCCTCTTCTATGTCTTCTTTGAAGCGATGTTGATTCCGGTCTACTTCTTGATTGGTGGCTATGGCACTGGTGCCCGCGCAGCTGCCGCG
>WLQV01000104.1 GCA_009697555.1 Actinomycetota bacterium
CATTTATTGCACAGCAGAACAGATGCCGGGTGAATTAGATTCACTTCTCACCTTCGTTTTGAACTTGCTCCGCGACTATGGCCTCAACGATTTCTATCTCGAACTTTCTACTCGCAATCCTGCCAAGTCAGTAGGTGAAGATGCAGAGTGGGAGTCAGCCACCGATGCACTTCGCAAAGCGGCAGAGAAGCAAGGTTTGGAGTTGGTTCTTGATCCAGAGGGTGCTGCTTTCTACGGACCAAAAATTTCAGTGCAAGCAAAGGATGCAATTGGTCGCACTTGGCAGATGTCTACAATTCAAGTGGATTTCCAATTGCCACAACGCTTTGAACTTGAATATGCAGCAGCAGATGGATCGAAGAAACGTCCAGTCATGATTCACCGCGCACTCTTTGGCTCGATCGAACGCTTCTTCGGAGTTTTAACGGAACACTATGCCGGCGCCTTCCCACCATGGCTGGCACCAGTTCAAGCAATTGGTATTCCAGTTGCCGATGCATTTGCTCCTTATTTAGAGGAGGTTATTGCTGAACTGAAGAAGAGCGGTATTCGGGCTGACATTGATCTCTCTGATGATCGGATGCAGAAGAAGGTGCGTAATGCACAGATGCAGAAGATTCCATTCATGATCATTGCCGGTGAAGAGGATCAAGCAAAGCGCGCAGTCTCATTCCGTTATCGCAATGGCGAGCAGAAGAATGGTGTGCCAATTAAAGATGCGATCGCTGAGATCGCGCAAGCAGTTCGCGATCGAGTGCAGGTTTAGTAATGAGTCAGGGCGGGGCAGGGATGCCCGATCATTGGGCACGTTTGTGGGCACCGCATCGCTTGGAATATCTCAAAGGCGAGAATCGCCCACTTGGCGATAATGAAGTGACATGTCCCTTCTGTCGCATTCCAACATTAAGTAATGAAGAAGGTCTCATCGTTGCGCGCGGTGAAACCGCTTACGTTGTCATGAATCTCTATCCCTACAACGCAGGACACCTTCTTATCTGCGCCTTCCGCCATGTTCCAGATCTCACCGATCTCACTGAGATCGAACGCAATGAGATCTCAGCTCTGAGTGCTCATGCAATGAAGACGCTGCGCAAAGTTTCTAACCCGGCTGGATTTAATTTAGGAATGAATCAAGGTGCAATCTCTGGAGCCGGCGTGGCCGATCACATTCATCAACATGTGGTTCCGCGTTGGGCCGGGGATGCAAATTTTATGCCGATCATCGGGCAGACAAAGACTTTGCCGCAATTACTTTCGCAGACGAGAGATGAATTAGCTAGCGCTTGGTAAATCAAGAGTTGCAATAAAGCCTTCAACAATATCGACTCCGATACCGCGCTCTATCCAGATCGGAATTGCAGGGAAGAGCATTCCGGCGGCGAATGCAGATTCACCAGAGATCTCCATCTCGGCTAAGTACTCGGTGCGAAATTCTGAAACTAACGTCTCATGTTCTGGCTCGCATGGCTGTATGACAACTTTGCCTGATTCATAATTGCGCACAGTGAGATCGCCTAATGAAATCAGCGCACATGGCAGGCCAGCTTCATCGTGCAGAACAAGGTAGGGCGTGATTGTTTGGTCGAGTACGCGATTAGCAATCAGCACTGCATCATCGAAATCAGATTGTCCTGATTCAATTCCAGTAACCACGATCATGCGCGGTGTTTGTAACTCTGCAAAGGCATGCCACTGCTCGATTGTTTCTGCGGCAATTCCAGTTTCGGCATTGATGGCAAAGATCGCAAGATCGCAATCCAGAGATAGATCGCTCCTGCCCCCGAATTGGCTTGCAACGGCACTGGGATTAGCGCTCTCATGGCCGAATACGCTGATGCGCGGCGTAGGCGATGTAGGAGTTTGCACGGGGTCAGCCTACGATGGTGCCAATGATTGCGAGCGTTCTTAAGCCCAGCGTCACGAAGCTGATTCATCCAATCGCACGTGGCCTGCTTCGCCTTGGCCTCACACCCAATGGCATGACAGTTGTCGGAACAATTGCGACCTGTGTTGCGGCGCTAACACTTCTGCCAAGTGGCCATCTCTTCCTTGCTAGCTGGGTCATCACATTGACCTGTCTTACCGATTTACTTGATGGGACGATGGCGCGAATTCGTGCGACCGGTGCAACTAAGTGGGGGAGTTTCCTCGATTCCACACTCGATCGCATCAGCGATGCGGCAATCTTTCTTGGTTTAGCGATGTATCTGAATCAGCAGAACGATTCATTGCTGAGCGTTGTATTGGTCGGATTAGCAAGTGGCTTCATGGTTTCCTACATTCGCGCCAAGGCTGAGTCTTTAGGTGTTGCCTGCACCGTGGGAATCGCAGAACGAACAGAGCGCTTGGCGATCATGCTCTTAGGTGTGGGCTTTGCTGGTCTTGGCATCTCTTATGTATTGGCAATCTCGCAATGGTTACTTGCGATTTTAGGAATTATTACTGTGGGCCAGCGCATTCTGGTTGTGCGCCGTGCGACAAAGGATGTTAAGCCAACGCTATGAGCGCAGTAAAAGATTTCTTGATCGCGCAACTTTATTTCGCCGGATGGCGGATTGTGCGCTGGTTGCCAGAGAAGGGTGCCTACCGATTATTTCGTAGCATTGGTCGTTTAGTTCTGCAGCGCAATGGCAAGAGTGTTCAGCGCTTGCGCAGCAACTTAGCTCGAGTAAAGCCAGATCTCAGCGCTAACGAACTCGATTACCTAGTTAAAGATGCCATGGATTCCTACATGCGTTATTGGTGTGACACTTTTCGATTTCAGGATTGGAGCAAGGAGCGAGTCAATGGCACAGTGACTGTCACAAACGAACATCTCTTGCTAGATCCAATTGCTGCAAAAACTGGGGTAATCGTTTCACTGTCACATGCGGGAAACTGGGATCATGCTGGTGCCTACTTTTGTAGTAAGGGAATTCATTTAGTCACTGTCGCGGAACGATTAAAACCAGAGGCGCTCTTCTTGCGCTTTCTCAAGTATCGCGAGGCCATGGGAATGGAAGTCTTGCCGCTCGATGGTCGTTCACTAGGAACTCTGGCACAACGCTTGCGTCGTGGCGACTTAATTGCCCTCGTTGCCGACCGCGACCTATCGCGCAGCGGAATTGATGTGACCTTCTTTGGACATTCCTCACGTATGCCGGCCGGACCTGCGTTATTAGCGATCAATACTGGTGCGCCGCTTATTACCGCCTTCGTTAATTACACCGCAACTGGAATTCACATCGATTTTCGTGCAATTGCAATTCCACAAGATGGCGATAGAGACTCACAAGTAAGCCGAATTACTCAACTTTGTGCCGACAACTTTGCAGCCGGAATTGCGAGCTCCCCACAAGATTGGCACATGTTGCAGCGAATCTGGATTGATGGCGATTTCAGAGAGCGAGTTGATGCTCATGGATAAATTACGGATTGGTTTGGTCTGCCCTTATGGCTGGGATACTCCAGGTGGCGTGCAGAGCCATGTCAAAGATTTAGCGGAATATCTGATTGCTCATGGCCATCATGTTTCAGTTCTTGCGCCAGTCGTGAATGAAGAGAATCTCCCCAGCTATGTCACGAGTGCTGGTAAACCAATTGCGATTCCCTACAACGGTGCAGTTGCACGCATTCTCTTCGGTCCAATTGCCTTTGCACGAGTGCGCCAATGGATCTCGCAAGGCAATTTCGATGTGCTCCATTTACATGAACCTGCAATCCCATCTATCTCACTATTAGCGTGCTGGGCAGCAGAGGGTCCACTTGTGGGCACATTCCATGCCGCTGCCAAACGTCAGAAAGCAATTTTCGCAATCGGACCGATTCTCGAACCAGTAATTGAAAAACTCAGCGCGCGTATTGCAGTGAGTGAAGCAGCTCGTGCCACATTGAGTGAGCACTTAGAGACTGATGCAGTTGTGATTCCCAATGGAATTTATGCCGAGAAATTTATCGGAGGAGAATTTCATCAAGAGTGGAGCGGTCGCACGATTGGATTTATTGGACGTTTTGAAGAACCACGCAAGGGTCTGCAGATCTTGCTTGATGCGCTACCAATCATCGCTCGCTTTGCACCAGAGACGCGAATTCTTATTGCAGGCCCAGGTGACTTCACGGACATTGCAAAGAAGATCGATCCGCAGCTTCGTTCGCGAGTCGATTTCTTAGGGCGCCTGAGCGATGCCGAGAAGCGAGATTTCTTCTCATCAGTTGATGTTTACGTTGCACCAAATACCGGTGGAGAGAGTTTTGGAATTATTCTCGCCGAAGCAATGGCGGCAGGTGCGGCAGTGGTAGCAAGTGACATTCCTGCCTTCCAATCCTTATTGGGCAATGGAAAATACGGCGTGCTCTTTGAATCTGAGAACCCCACTGATCTTGCACAGAAAGTCATCGAGCTCTTCCGTGATAACACTAAGCGCCATGTGCTGGCTGGTGCTGGTCGTGAGATGGCGCAAAACTTCGATTGGGATGTAGTGGCAAAGG
>WLQV01000105.1 GCA_009697555.1 Actinomycetota bacterium
CGGTGCTGTGCAGCCCTCTACATAGTGAATGTAGGAATCCTCATCAGCGATGATCAAGGTACGTTCAAATTGACCCATGTTCTCAGTATTAATACGGAAGTAGGCCTGCAATGGGATGTCAACATGTACACCCTTTGGTACATAGATAAATGAACCACCGGACCAGACAGATGTATTAAGAGCCGCGAATTTATTATCGCCAACTGGAATAACAGATCCGAAATACTCTTTGAATAATTCTGGATGCTTCTTTAGCCCAGAATCGGTATCAAGGAAAATTACGCCCTGCTTCTCAAGGTCTTCCCGAATTGAGTGATAAACAACTTCGGATTCGTACTGAGCTGCAACACCAGAGACTAATCGTTGCTTCTCAGCTTCCGGAATTCCGAGACGGTCGTAAGTATTTTTGATCTCTTCTGGCAGATCTTCCCAAGTCGCAGCTTGCTTCTCAGTAGAGCGCACGAAATATTTGATGGTGTCAAAGAAAATACCAGTTAGATCTGAACCCCAGGTTGGCATTGGCTTCTTCTCAAAGAGGGAGAGACCTTTCAGACGCATGTCGAGCATCCACTGTGGTTCATCTTTCTTACTTGAAATATCGCGAACTACATCTTCGTTGAGACCGCGCTTGGAGTTGGCACCTGCATCGTTCTTATCGGACCAACCGAATTCATACTTTCCAATTCCATCTAATTCTGGATGCGCAATACTCATCGAGATTTTCCTCTCACTGGCTTTTGGGTGGACTTGCTTGCTGACTTGCTGGCGTTCTTCTTATTTGGTGAGGGAATAAAGGTTGTGCAGACACCATCGCCATGAGCGATTGTTGCTAGTCGTTGCACATGTGTTCCGAGCAATTGTGAGAAGAGTTGGGTCTCTGCTTCACAAATTTCTGGGTACTCAGCGGCGACGTGTGCGATTGGGCAGTGATGTTGGCAGAGCTCATCGCCAACTGCCTTATCGCTCACGCTTGCGGCGTAACCTTCAGTTGTAAGGAACTTAGCTAGCGAGCGCGATGTTGCTGCTGCCCCGGTGCTACGAAATTTACGTTCAATGTCATCGGCACGAGATTGCGCAAAGGCGTGAATTGAATCTGCGCCAAAGCGAGCGCCCATAAATTTCAGCGCTGAAACTGCTAAGTCATCGTAGGAATGTTCAAATGTTTCGCGCCCTAGATCGCTCATGACGAAAACTTTTGATGGTCGCCCGCGTCCTACTACTGCGCCCACTCGCATCTCTCTGGCTTCAACAACGCCATCGGCTAGGAGTGCATCGAGGTGGCGACGAATTCCCGCTGGCGTAATTCCGAGGCGCTCTCCCAATACTGAGGCGGTGGAAGGGCCATTCTCCAGAATTGAACGCGCGACTAGTTCGCGGGTTCCATCTTGGGAGGGTGCGGTTATTTTCACAACGCTATTGTGTCGTAATTCGCCTCACTTCTCCACTCGGGGCGGGAGCGAGATCTATCACCTTTAAAGTCTTAGGGTTGGCGACATGATGAGATCGTGGCTGAGTCGAATAAGTGGCCTCCTTCTCTTCCTACAGAGCGCGCTCATTGTCACCGGTGGCGCAGTCCGTCTGACTGGTTCGGGGCTGGGCTGTCCCACCTGGCCCGAATGCACCAAGGGTTCTTACACCCCAGTGGCTCATCAAGTTGAGGGACCGCTCCATGCATGGATTGAGTTTGGCAATCGCCTACTTACCTTTGCCTTAGTAATTACCGCAGTAGCAACGCTCATTATTGTTATTCGCAAGGCCCGTAAGGATCTGCGGCTACTCGCTATCGGCCAAGTCCTTGGAATCTTTGCGCAAGGCATCTTGGGTGGCATTACCGTCTTAACAAAACTCAATCCAATTCCGGTGGCAGGACACTTCTTGCTCTCTATCGCATTAGTTGCAGGTGCAGCTCGAATTTATGCGCATCGGGCGGCACCAGAAGTTGCAGCCACTCCACCCAGTGGCATCATCAACCCGCTTCGTAAAATCCACCTACTACTTACCTTGTTAGTAATTATTCTTGGCACCATCGTCACCGGCAGTGGTCCTCATGCTGGAGATATTCAGGCACGTAGATTTGGCTTTGATCCACGGTTGGTTTCCTGGATCCATGCCGACACTGTTATTGCCTTACTTGGCCTGACTCTTGCTCTCTATGTGGCAACGCTGCAAAACAAGTCGATCAACAGTGCAGTCAAGCGCTTTGGCCTTGTTGCGCTAGCCCAAGGTGCAATCGGATACACCCAGTACTTCACCAAATTACCGATTCTCTTAGTTGGTGCCCACCTACTCGGTGCCACATTTGTCTGGATCTATGCTTACCGGATACACCTGGCATTCACTAGTAGTACCGCTGAAATATCTCGCTCAGAACAGAAAGGGTAATTCAGACCATGTCACTAATGGCCAAGCAATCCGAGTGGAGCGCACTCGATGATCAGGTAGTTACTTACTCTCGAGCCTTAGCGATGGATGCAGTGGCAAAGGTAGGAAATGGCCACCCTGGAACTGCGATGTCACTTGCACCAGTTGCTTACACACTCTTTCAACGACACTTGGTTCACGATCCATCAGATCCACAATGGATTGGTCGCGATCGATTTATCCTCTCGTGCGGTCACTCATCGCTCACTCTCTATACCCAACTCTTTCTCTCAGGTTACGGCGTAGAAATAAAAGATTTACAAGAGTTTCGTACCTGGGGCGCACTCACACCAGGCCATCCTGAATATGGACACACTGCAGGAGTGGAAACAACGACTGGTCCCCTAGGTCAAGGTGTTGCCAATGGTGTTGGAATGGCAATGGCAGCGCGTTACGAACGTGGCTTGTTAGATCCTGAAGCTGGCGCCGGTAAGAGCATCTTTGATCACACCATTTGGGTGATCTGCTCCGATGGCGACCTACAAGAAGGTGTCAGCGCTGAAGCCTCTTCACTTGCTGGCACCCAAGAGTTAGGCAATCTCAATCTTATTTACGATGACAATCGCATCTCCATCGAAGGTGATACCCACAATGCCTTTACCGAAGATGTCTCTGCTCGCTATCGCTCTTATGGTTGGCATGTCATTGAAGTTGCCACACTTGCAGATGGCAATGTAGATCGCGCAGGACTTGATAAGGCAATGACTTTAGCGAAATCGCAGAGCGATGCACCGACCTTGATCCGTCTCAAGACTGTAATTGCATGGCCCGCACCTAATGCACGTGGCACTGCTAAGTCACATGGTTCGGCCCTTGGCGAGAAAGAAGTTGCAGAGACCAAAAAGGTTTTGGGACTCAATCCTGATGAACACTTTGCCATGCCAAAGGATCTGCTCGATCATGCCCGCCAAGTAAAAGCGCGCGGTGCCGCACTTCGCGCCGAATGGAACGCTGCATTTGCAGCATGGCAGAAAGCAAATCCAGATCGCGCAGATTTGCTCAAGCGTTTGCTCGCAAAAGAGCTACCAGCAAATTGGAAATCTAAGTTACCGATCTTCGACTCTGCCAAAGAGATTGCAACACGTAAAGCATCAGGTGATGTCATCAATGCCTTGGCTGAAATACTTCCTGAGTTCTGGGGTGGTTCTGCCGATTTAGCCGAGAGCAATAACACCACTATCGAACATGGTGGATCATTCCTTCCAGCATCCAGTGCCATCGCAAATGCCAATCCATACGGACGGATCATGCACTTTGGAATTCGCGAGCACGCAATGGGTGCGATTCTCAATGGCATCGCACTCCACGGACTTACCAAACCATTTGGTGGCACCTTCTTAGTATTTAGCGATTACATGCGCCCATCGGTTCGGTTGGCCGCCTTGATGCAATTGCCTGTAACTTATGTATGGACACATGACTCAATTGGTTTGGGCGAGGATGGACCAACTCACCAACCGATTGAACACTTTGCAGCGTTACGCGCCATTCCAGGACTTGATGTCATTCGTCCCGCCGATGCCAATGAAGTCGCCGTTGCATGGCGCGAAATTATTGCCCGGCAGGCACCTGCTGCAATTCTGTTATCGCGCCAGAATCTGCCAGTTCTTGATCGCTCAACTTATGCCTCAGCTGAAGGTGTGACTCGTGGTGCTTACATCTTGCAGAAGAGCAGTTCTGCAGCGAAAGTGGTCCTGATCGCAACTGGCTCAGAAGTTTCACTTGCACTTGCAGCAGCGAAAACTTTAGAGAGTGAAGGAGTTGCCACTCAAGTAGTCAGCGCCACTTGTCTTGAATGGTTTGAGCTACAAGATGAGAAATATCGAAATGAAGTTCTCCCCCAGAACTGCTTGAAGGTAAGCGTTGAGGCCGGTATTGCTCAGGGTTGGCACCGTTGGATTGGAAGTGATGGCCTCACAATCTCACTCGAGCACTTCGGTGCATCTGCCAGCGCAGGAACTCTCTTCCAGAATTTTGGATTTAGTGAGAAGAA
>WLQV01000106.1 GCA_009697555.1 Actinomycetota bacterium
AAGTTCAAGAAGCTTGTCGGTGGCGGATCTATGCAGATCGTTAACCAGACAGTCCCTGCTGCACTTCGCAAGTGCGGTTACGCAGAAGAGACCATCGAAGCAATCGTTGAATTCATTGCAGCAAATGGCCATGTCATTGATGCACCAGGACTCAAGCCAGAGCATTACGACATCTTCGATTGCGCACTTGGTGCACGCTCTATCGCGCCAATGGGCCACGTGCGAATGATGGCTGCCTGCCAACCATTCCTCTCCGGTGCGATTTCAAAGACCGTTAACTTGCCAGAAGATGCAACTGTTGAAGAGGTCGAAGAGGTTTACTACGAAGGTTGGAAGCTTGGCCTAAAGGCACTTGCCGTTTATCGCGACAATTGCAAAGTTGGTCAACCACTCTCTGATGGCAAGGCGAAGAAGAAGGATGAGCCAGTTGAATCTGCGGCACCAGTTGCTGCAGTTCGTAAGCGCCTTCCAAAATCTCGCCCATCACGCACCACCTCATTCTCCGTAGGTGGCGCAGAGGGTTACATGACTGCCGGTGCTTATGCAGATGGCGCACTCGGTGAGGTATTCCTTAAGCTCGGCAAGCAAGGTTCGACACTTGCCGGTGTGATGGATGCATTCTCAATCGCAGTCTCTATCGGTTTGCAATACGGCGTACCACTAGAGAGCTACGTACAGAAGTTCACTAACTTGCGCTTTGAGCCAAGCGGTATGACAGATGATGCAGATATTCGTATGGCACAGTCGATGATGGATTACATCTTCCGTCGCCTTGCACTCGATTATTTGGATTTCGATACTCGCTCAGGTCTTGGTCTCTACACAGCAACAGAGCGCGCTCGCGCACTCGATAGTGGCGAGTACACAGCTGATGCAGTTGCTGCTCCAGTGGCAGCAGTTGTTGCAGCACCAGTTGCTAAGGCCGCACCAAAGGCGGTTGAGGTAAAGATCGAAGCAGCTCCAGCGACAGAGTTCGGTTCATCAACTGAATTACTAGAGTCAATCTCTGGTATCAAATCTGATGCACCACTCTGCATGACTTGCGGCGTAAAAATGCGCGCAGCCGGTGCCTGCTTTGTCTGCGAAGGTTGCGGATCAACATCTGGTTGCTCGTAATTTCATAACTCTGAATAAATAGTAAAACCCCGCCACAGATTATCTGTGGCGGGGTTTTTACATTTCCGACCAACCCATAGGATCGAGAAATGAATTCACAATGGGATGTTGCAGCTTATGTCTGGCCCTCCTATACCGGAGATGAACCGCGCACTCGCGGCTTCTGGCCTGAAGGCAATGGTGAATGGCAGACAGTCAAAAACGCAACGACGGGCACACATCCAGAACTGCGCCAACCACTCTGGGGTTATGGCAATGAGGCAGATCCGAAAGTTATGGAGATGCAGATTTCAGAGGCAGTTAAGCATGGCGTTAATACATTTATCTACGACTGGTATTGGTATGACGGGCGACCATTCTTAGAGCAATGTCTGAACAATGGATTTCTTGGCGCCAAAAATAACGAGCAAATGAATTTCTATTTAATGTGGGCCAATCATGACGTGGGAAATACCTGGGATAAGAGAATCGCGCACTTCGAAGATAACATTATTTGGCGCGGGGCAGTCCAGGAAGATGAATTCATACGCATGAGCGAGCGAATCATCGAGAAGTTCTTTATGCGTCCTAACTATTATCAAATCGAAGGTGCGCCAGTATTTGCGATCTATGAAATTGCTAACTTTCTAGCGGGCTTTGCCGATCTCGATACAGCTAAGGCTGCGATTGAATCATTCCGAGCCCGCACCAAGGCTCGTGGATTTTCTGGCCTCAATCTCCAGTTAATTGTCTGGACTTTGCAGGATTTCGAAGTCACGCATCAGGGCAAGAAGGTGACGATGCCGGTAAATGAGCTCTCTAACTTCCTTGGCTTTGATAGCGTCACTCATTACCAGTATGTCCACTTTGCAAAGCTCAATCGAGATTATGCCGAGATCATGGTTGATGTCGTCAAGGAGTGGCACTTAATCTCTGAGAAATTTGAGGCGACTTATTTCCCTCACGTCAGTATTGGCTGGGATAACCAGATTCGCTATTCAGTGAAGCGCGATTCAAACCGCCCCGAGAATTCAGAGATTTTCAATAATCCACCAGCGGAAATCGAAGGTGCGTTGCAGGCAGCGAAGGCCTTTCTGATCGAGAAGGGCCTCAACCCTCAACTAGTAACTATTAATAGTTGGAATGAGTGGACTGAGTGCAGTTATCTTGAACCAGATAAGTTGCATGGCTATGGCTACTTAGAAGCGATAGCAAGGACTTTCACTTAATTTAGGCAACAAGAATTGAACGCTTTGCCAATCCCATAAAGAAGCCATCGATTAACGTTTCTGGTGCAGCATCGGTAATTTTTGCAGCTCCCAAAGTGATGAAGAGTGGCGTGAAGTGCTCAACAGTGGGATGGGCATAAGGCATTCCTGGCGCTAACTCTTTGAAATTGGCCAAGGCATCTACATCGCCACGAGCGAGTGCTTCAGCGGCCCAGAGATCAAATTCGGAAGACCAGGTTGGTGCGGTCGCATCGATACTCCAGTCACGCAGATAGCGAAGTCCATGTGTTAAGAAACCAGAGCCAATAATCAAAATTCCTTCTTCGCGTAGAGGTTGCAATCTGCGACCTAATTCAATGAGTCGACCCGGATCATGTGTGGGCATCGACATCTGCAACACTGGAATATCTGCATCGGGATACATCACTCGTAACGGAACCCATGCACCATGATCGAGACCGCGCGCACTCTGTCGTACCGGTTCGCTATTCGGCATCATCGCTGCGACTCGAGCTGCAAGTAGAGATGCATCTGGAGAGTTGTAAGTCATTTGGTAGAACTTCTGATCAAAGCCGGAGAAGTCATAAACAAGTGGTGAATTAGCTGCCGGATTGCTCAGTGTTACGGGCTGGGCCTCCCAGTGCGCTGAAACAATCAGAATTCCCTTAGGTTTGGGAATTGATTTCGAGACTTCGCGCAATTGTCCGCTCCAGTGTGGATCATCGAGCAACATGGGTGCGCCATGGCCAATGTAAAGAGCTGGCATTAAGTCGGACAACGGATTACCCAATGTGGAAGCCACTATCAATAGCGATTTCAGCGCCATTGATGAGCCATAACTCTGGACTTGCAAGTGCGAGTACGCCCTGAGCTGTATCTTCCGGGCGTCTCATATTTGGTGAATCTAATTCTGCAGCGGTTGGCTTATGCCCTAAATGCTTTTCTAGCCACTCTTCTACTAATGGTGTGCGCATTCCACCTGGCATTAATGCGTTAACGCGGACCTTTCGTTCGCGAAATTCCATCGCGAGTGAGCGAGTGAGTTGATTGAGCGCAGCCTTTGATGTGTCATAAATTTGATTTTTTAACATGGGATTTTTGGCAGCGGTGGAGCTGATGTTGATAATGCAACCTTGGGTCTTCTCTAGGTGAGCAACTGCAGCTTGCGCCATAAAGAATGGCGCTTTGACATTCACATTAAGGACTTCATCCCAATCTTTGGTCGTAACGTCGGCAACCTCTTTATGTGAAATACGTCCGGCACAATTAACGAGCACATCGATCTGGTTCCAGAGCGAGATTGCGTGCCTTATCACTATGTGAGATTGCGCCTCAGGTTGATTTAAATCAGATGCAATAAATTCAGATGGGAGACCTTCGCCAGCTAGTGCCTTGCGCTCGAGTGAATCAGCGAGAGCGGTAGCGAGAACACGGTAACCATTTCGCAGAAAGAGTTCCGTGATTGCCAGACCAAGACCAGTGCTGCCGCCGGTGACAATTGCCACTCGGTTGTGGGCTATTGAATTCATTTCTAAAGCCTATAGGCTTTTGGTATCACCCAATAGAGGAGTCTCATGTCTACGACAATTCCATCAGCCAAGGTTTCTGCGCCACTTGCCGCACCAAAGTGGGCCACCATGGAGCGCGAGATCATTGACAAACTCAATGATGCAGCAGTGGAATTCGTAGCGCGTTACACCCGACCAGATGGCACTCTTATTTGGCGCGATCAATGGGGCTCAATGGATGGTTCCGATGATCCGTACGAAGCATTCATGAACTTGGCGCTCTTCTACTCTATAGGTGGCAACGAGCGGGTTTATGAATTAGCTCGCCAAATGTGGGACATGATCACATGGCAGTGGACTCAGTATGGCCAAATTCATCGTGAATTTGATGGTTATTACGACTGGATGCACCATGGCGAAGGAATGCTCTATTTCTACTTCTTTGGTTTAACAAAGCCCGAGAGTTTGGTCGATCGCCAACGTGCCCAGAGCTTTGCAAATATGTACAACGGCACAGATCCTGAAGCACCAAATTACGATCCTGCGCTC
>WLQV01000107.1 GCA_009697555.1 Actinomycetota bacterium
CAAACAATCTCTCATCAAACTTTTTATGATTACCTACGTAAATTTGGAATAGGAACTAGTACCGGCTCAGGATTACCTGGCGACTCTGCAGGTCAATTGTTGAAAGTTGAGAATTGGTCAGGGACATCTGCCCCAACTTTCGCTTTTGGGCAGGGCTACAACGTAACTGCGATGCAAGCGACAAGCGTCTTTGCCACAATCGCCAATAACGGAATTCGCGTCTCTCCGACAGTCATCGCAGGTACAAGTGATGCAAGTGGCCACTTCACACCAGCTAAAACACGCGAGCAGGTTCGCGTAATCAGCGCAGATACTGCGGCCCAAATGCGATTGATGATGGAGAGTGTTGTCAGCGCTCAAGGTACTGCGCCAGGTGCGGCGATTCCGGGTTATCGAGTTGCAGGTAAGACTGGAACTGCGCAACGTCACAACGACGCATGCAATTGCTACAGCGGCTACACCGCATCATTTATTGGTTTTGCACCAGCCGATGCACCGAAATATGTCATAAGCGTGACGATTCAAGGTCCACAAGGAATTCACTGGGGTGGCTCGCTAGGTGGCCCAGTATTTAAAGAGGTAATGAGTTTCGTTCTGCAAACCCGCCACGTTGCGCCAACTCGAACGCTAGATGTGCCGTATCCATTAAATGAAGCAACACTCAATAAGACTCCTGTTAAGAAACTGGGTGCATGATGCGCCCGCTGCTGACACTCGAAAAATCACTTCAGAGCGCGGCAGGAATTGTCGGTATCGAATCGGTAAGCGATCTTCACTTCACCGGCATCTCCTTTGATAGCAAGGCGATACAACCAGGAGATATTTTCTGTGCCTTCCCTGGACTCAATGCCCATGGCGCTGATTTTGCAGGTGAAGCAGAAGCACTTGGTGCAGTAGCAATCCTTACCGATGTCGCAGGTGCAGCGAAGTGCGGCAAACTACTCCCGCTGATTGTCCCTAACCCACGCCGTGCAGCTGCGCTACTGAGTGCCTGGTTCTATGACGATCCGATGCGCGCAATGTTCTCTGTTGGAATTACTGGCACCAATGGCAAGACAACAACGACGATGTTGCTCAATCAACTCTGGCAATTAGCCGGTCGTGAAAGTGGGCTAATCGGAACAGTTGAAACGCGAATTGGAGTAGAGCGAATAGCAAGTTCTCGCACCACGCCTGAGGCACCAGAGTTACAAGCTTTAGTTGCAACCATGCGCGAGCGTCACATCCGTGACTTTGTCATGGAAGTATCGAGCCATTCAATCGCCCTCGAACGTGTGCGTGGATCACATTTTAACGTTGTCGGATTTACCAATTTGACGCAAGAACATTTAGATTTTCATGGCGACATGGAGAGTTACTTCAATACCAAACGGAAGATTTTCACCTTTGAATTCGCCGATTTAGCAGTAATCAATATTGATTCAACTTATGGCGCGGCACTCTCAAAGAGCTGTGAAATTCCACAATTGACCCTTTCAAATAAAGATAAGTCGGCCGATTGGCACTATGTCGCAATCGATGCAGTCAGCGCTGGTTATCAAGTAGCAATTCGTGGTCGTGGTGGAATTCTGATTGAAACGCTGATTCCACTCCATGGCGATTACAACTTAGAGAATGCGCTGATGGCTATTGCAATTGCAGCCGAGAGCGGAATGGATCCGATTGACATTGCACGCATTGCGCCAGCGCTCACTGGCGCGCCAGGACGGTTACAGCAAGTTGCCGTTGGCCAGAGCTTTACCGCATTAGTTGATTATGCCCATAGCCCAGATGCAGTAGAGCGCGTTTTAGCTACTGCGCGCAAAATCGCAGAGGCTCGATCTACTTCATCAAAGGTAATTGCAGTTTTAGGTTGTGGTGGAGATCGCGATGCAACCAAGCGCGCACCGATGGGCAAAGCACTCCTTGCCGGTAGCGACATTGCAATTTTTACCAGTGATAATCCGCGCTCAGAATCTGCTGAAGAAATTCTCGAAGAGATGTGCAAAGGCCTAACGATTAAGAAGCCACATCAAGTAATAGTTGATCGCCGGAAGGCAATTGAGAGTGCGGTAGCGCTAGCAAGTGGCGATGATATTCTTTTGGTACTGGGCAAAGGTCACGAAGTCGGACAAGAAATTTATGGCGTGATTCATCCATTTGATGATCGGGTAGTACTTGGCGAAGCTATTGCAGGTGTTGCGTGATTACATTAAAAGCCAGCGAGATTGCGCGCATTACCGGTGGCGTCCTACATGGTGATGCAAATATCGTAGTTACCGGCTCGGTAGAAGTTGATTCGCGCAAATGTGGCAAAGGCTCACTCTTCCTCGCTCTCAAAGGCGAGAATGTTGATGGCCATGACTTTGTCACAGATGCCAGCAAACATGGCGCAGTATTGAGCCTGACCGATCGCCAAATCAGCCAGCCTTGCATTGTTGTACCTGATGTCGTAGTTGCACTAGGAAAATTAGCGCAGCATGTACGCGAAGAGTTATCGGATTTGATGGTTATCGGTATCACTGGCTCACAGGGAAAGACCACAACTAAGGATTTACTCTCACATCTTCTGCAGATAATTGGCAAGACAGTGGCGCCAGCGGGCTCATTTAATAATGAGATCGGTGCGCCACTGACTATTTTGCAATGTGATGAGAGCACAACATTTTGTATCGTAGAGATGGGTGCGCGCCACTCGGGCGACATCGCCAAACTCTGCGAAATCGCTCAGCCCGCAATTGGTGTTGTCTTAAAAGTAGGGACTGCGCATGTTGGTGAATTTGGCGATCGCGAAACAATTGCTCGAACTAAAGGTGAGTTAATTGCCTCACTGCCATCTCATGGAACAGCAGTTCTCGGTTCCTACGATGAGTTCACTCCGCAGATGGCTAAGGGTCTCGATTTAGATGTCATCACATTCGGACCAGGTCATGATTGCGATGTTCGCGCTACAGATGTAGAAATCCGCGAAGGTCGACCACATTTTGATTTAGTAACACCTGCCGGTCGCACCACAGTGGGCTTGAGATTAATCGGCGCACACCAAGTAGCGAATGCGCTAGCGGTAGCAAGTGTTGGACATGCGCTAGGAATTTCACTCGATGTGATTGCCGGCTCGCTTTCAACTGCCGAGCCTTCAAGTAAGTGGCGCATGGAACTCCATGAGCTTTCAGATCTGCTCATTATTAATGATTCTTACAATGCCAATCCAGACTCAATGGCAGCTGCTCTGCAAACTCTGGCGCTCTTTGCCCAAGAGCGTGGCGGGTCAGCGTGGGCATTTCTCTCAACCATGCACGAACTGGGCGAGAGTGAAGCACGAGAGCATCAAATGATCGGTCAAGTCTGTGTTGATTTAGACATCGATCATGTTGTCTGCGTTGCAGAACCACGTTTTGAAATTAAGTCAAGTACCACAACAAAATTTCACCAAGCACTTAATAAGGCCCAGGCTCTTACATTTATGACTCATGTCGAACCTGGTGATGTAATTTTGCTTAAAGCTTCACGGGCTGAATCACTCAACGAATTAGTGGCACCAATGACTGCGCAATGGAATGAGAGGGAAGTAGCCCATGATTGAGATTCTCTTAGCGGGTGCATTTGCACTTGGTATTAGCCTCTTTGGCACACCAGTTCTCATTCGTGGTTTAGCAGCACGTGGCTATGGCCAAGTAATTCGCGACGATGGCCCACAGAGTCATCATGTAAAACGTGGCACACCAACTATGGGTGGCATCATTATTATTTTTGCAGTTGCAGTTGCATATTTTTCAACTCACATCATTACTCAAGTAAGTGTGAGTGCATCTGCCCTCCTTGTTCTAGGCCTGATGACCTCACTTGGTGTAGTCGGGTTTCTTGATGATTATCTTAAAGTTGCCCGAAAGAAGTCCCTTGGTCTTACTGGACGGCAGAAGATCCTGGGCCAGGTTCTCTTCTCCGGAATATTTGGATTCTTTGGATTGCGCTTTCCTGATGAGAGTGGTTTAGCTCCACTCTCATCTCAGCTCTCAACAGTCCGTGACACTTCAATCGCGCTCGGCACTGTGGTCGTAATTATTTGGATTATTTTGATGGTTACTGCAACATCAAATGGCGTCAATCTCACCGATGGACTCGATGGTCTAGCAACTGGCGCAGCTGTGATGACCTTCCTTGCATTCATTCTGATCGGTGTTTGGGAATTTCGCCAAGGCTGCGCAACCCTGAATTCGCCGAATTGTTATGTTGTGCGTGATCCCTTAGATCTGGCAGTTCTCTCTGCAGGATTAGCCGGTGCGTGTACTGGCTTTCTCTGGTGGAATGCATCTCCCGCGAAAATATTTATGGGTGACACCGGATCACTTGCGTTAGGTGGTGCACTCGCCGGAATC
>WLQV01000108.1 GCA_009697555.1 Actinomycetota bacterium
CACGATGGCTAATTTCATCCTTTTCTATCGCACCTAATTGCGCACTCGTCACTGTAAATCCAGTGGGTTGAAAAATCGGGTCGTATCCAAATCCATTCTCGCCCCGGGGTGATTGCACAATTTCGCCATACATAACGCCCTCTTCGCAAATGTATTCACCGTTGGGATGTGCAAGTGCGACAACAGAACGAAATTGTGCGCCTCTATTTTCGCTGGTTACACCGGTTAGCTCTTGCAAAACTTTCTGCAAGTTCGCTTCATCATCACCATGTGTGCCGGCCCAACGTGCCGAGAAAATTCCTGGTGCACCATCGAGGTAATCGACGCAAATTCCACTGTCATCTGCAATTGCAGGAAGCTTGGTGAATTGGGCAGTTGCGTGAGCCTTTAAGAGCGCATTGGCTTCAAAGGTTGAACCACTCTCTTCTACATCTGGCATCTCAGGAAAATCCTGCAAACCTAAGAGCTCAATTTCACCTGCCGCATACTCCTCGAGAATTCGACGAAATTCCGTAACTTTTCCTTGGTTCCGCGTTGCTAAAACCACTCGGAATTTCTGGCTCACTTTTTACTTGAGAGCTTCTACTTGTAATTGTGTTAGTTGCGCGCAACCAGCAACGCCAAGGTCAAGTAGCGAATTGAGGAGATTGCGATCGAAGGGTTGGCCCTCAGCAGTTCCTTGGACCTCAATAAATTTTCCATCGCCACTGCAGACAATGTTCATGTCAGTCTCAGCACGGACATCTTCTTCGTAGCACAAATCTAGGGTTGGTACGCCATCGATAATTCCTACGCTAATTGCAGATACTGATTGTGAAAGTGGTGTTGCACTCTTTGCAATATGTCCTTGTTCTTTCGCCCAGGTAATGGCATCGGCAAGTGCAATGTAGGCACCGGTAATTGCTGCAGTGCGTGTTCCGCCATCGGCTTGTAATACATCGCAATCGATCACAAGCGTATTTTCGCCTAATTGTTTAGTATCAATTACCGCGCGAAGTGAGCGACCGATGAGGCGGGAAATTTCTTGAGTGCGGCCTCCGAGTTTGCCTTTAACGCTCTCACGATCAGAGCGGGTATGGGTTGCACGTGGCAACATTGAATACTCTGACGTTACCCAACCAGTGCCGGAATCTTTTAGCCAACGTGGCACACCTGGTGTGAAGGATGCAACACAGAGCACGCGAGTATTACCAAACTCAACAAGAACTGAACCTTCTGCATTCTCGTGCCAATGGCGAGTGAATTTGATAGTACGTAATTGATTCTCGCTGCGACCATCATTGCGTGCCATTGGCTCTCCTAGTTTTCTCGTCCGGTGAAAAGTTTATTAAGGCTTCTTATTAAGGCTTCTTGTTAAGGGTTTGTTGTGCAACGGTGCCAACAATAGGGCCTAAGAAGCGGCGGGCAAGTTTCTCAAATGATTGGGTATCTCCAGTTGCAAGGAATTTATGAGAAGCAGTGGCAACGCTGCCCTCTCGCAGCAGTGAATCCTCCACGAGCACGCGATAAAGATCCTTTGCAGTTTCTTCGGCACTAGAAACTAAAGTCACGCCATTTCCTACTACATAAGAGATTGCGCCAGTAAGCATCGGATAGTGCGTGCAGCCCAAGACCAGGGTGTCCACTTTGGCAGCAATTATCGGCGCTAAATAATCTCTGGCAATTTCAGTAATTTCATTGCCTGTGGTCTGTCCTCGCTCCACAAATTCCACAAAGAGCGGGCAAGCAACCGAGGTAATTTGCAGATCTGCAGTTGCCCCAAATGCATCGGGATAGGCGTGAGAATCGATGGTGCCCTGCGTTCCGATTACGCCAATTTTTCCATTGCGGGTTGCAGCAACTGCGCGTCGCACTGCAGGTGCAATTACTTCAACAACTGGAATGGAGTAACGCTTTCTGGCATCGCTCAACATTGCAGCACTTGCCGTGTTGCAGGCAATCACTAAAGCTTTCACGCCTTGATCAACCAGAAAATCTAAAGTCTCTAACGCAAATTCTCGAACTTGCGAGAGTGGCCGAGGTCCATAAGGACCACGTGCGGTATCGCCGATGTAGAGCGTTGACTCGTTAGGTAATTGATCCAAAATTGCGCGAGCAACAGTTAGCCCACCTACGCCAGAATCAAAGATTCCAATGGGTGCATCGCTCATATGCTCAGCCTACCCTGCGCGATTGTTAAGCCCAGAGTTGGGTATCTAAATCCTGCGTCGCCTGCGCTACATCGGGATTATTTGTCGCGCCATAGACGCCAGTGGAGAGATATTTCCAACCGCCATCGCAGACAATAAATGCGATATCTGCTGGCTCACCAGCTTTCACCGCTTCCTCTGCCAGAGCAAGAGATGCATGAAGAATTGCACCGGTAGAAATTCCTGCAAAAATTCCCTCTTTATCGAGGAGATCGCGCACACGTCGCACTGAATCTTCTGCACCAACGGAGAAGCGACGCGACAAAATACTCTCGTCGTAGAGTTCGGGCACAAAACCTTCATCAATATTGCGCAGGCCATAAACCAATTCACCATAACGTGGCTCAGCGGCGATGATTTTTACATCGGGATTTTTATCACGCAAATACTTTCCAGTTCCCATGAGCGTTCCAGTTGTGCCAAGACCTGCGACAAAGTGAGTAATTGTTGGCAGGTCAGCGAAAATTTCTGGACCAGTAGTTGAGTAATGTGCAAAAGAATTTGCCGGATTTCCATATTGATAGAGAAAGACCCACTCAGGATTTTTAGTAGCGAGCTCTTTGGCAACACGGACCGCTTCATTAGACCCACCAGCTGCTTGGGAAAAAATTATTTCAGCGCCCCACATCTCAAGAATCTGACGTCGTTCGATACTGGTGTTCTCTGGCATTACGCAGATTAATTTGTATCCGCGAATCTTTGCCACCATCGCTAAGGAAATTCCCGTGTTGCCACTTGTTGGTTCTAAAATTGTGGCACCAGGTGTGAGTAGACCATCGCGCTCTGCTTGATCGATCATGGCAATAGCTGCGCGATCTTTAATCGAACCAGTGGGATTTCTATCTTCTAACTTTGCCCAAAGGCGCACACTCTTTGATGGCGAGAGGTGAGGTAAACCAACGAGCGGTGTATGTCCTACTGAAGAAATAAGTGAGTCATAGCGAGCCATTACTGGCCGCCAGCAACTGCAGGAAGAATTGTCACTGAGTCACCGGCCTTAACTGGCGCAGTAAGACCGCCAATAAAGCGAACATCTTCATCATTGATATAAACATTAATGAACTTACGAAGCGCACCATTATCGAGCAGGCGCTCACCAAGACCTGGATAATTCTGATCAAGATCTGCAATGACTCCTGCGAGATCGCCGCCTTGCGCAGCAACGACCTTTGCATCCTTGGTATAGGGGCGCAAAATGGTTGGGATGCGGACTTCGATGCTCATGTGCTTATTATCGCCAAGAAGTGGCATAAGTGGAAATTGAAAGAAATTTCTCACCGATGCGCTGATTAATTCTGAGTGATCTCGACCGCTTCTTCGGTAATCACGCCATCAATAATGCGAAATGAACGAAACTCAATCTCAGGTGCAATCTCTTTGCGGGTAGAGACCAAGACATAGTGGGCTCCTGGTTCACCGGCATAGGCCACATCAGTTCGAGAGGGGTAGGCCTCAGTCTCAGTATGCGAGTGATAAATAACAACAATCTCTTCATCTGCATCATCGATTTCGCGATAGAGCGCAAGTAAATCTTTCGGATCGAACTCATAGAAAGTTGGTGAGTGCGCTGAATTGACCATCGCTTTCAATCGCGTAGCGCTATCTTTGCCAACCGGGCCAAGAATTACACCACATGCTTCATCGGGATACTCTGCGCGAGATTGCGCAACGATTGCATCGACAAAGCTTTGAGAGATTGTAAGAGTCATGAGAGTGCCAGTCTACTAAAGATCTTCACTGCACTGGACTTCATGAGTTACTTCCAATATCTAAGAAGAGTGCATCGATCAACCCACTCTGTAGCCAACCGAGCCAGGTATAAACCGCGAAGACCGCACGCATTGGATCATCCGGGGCGAGAATCTCTAATTGCTCATACGTTCTATTTTCTACATTGAGTCGCACACCAAGTGCTAAACGAATATCGTTAAGGGCGCCGAGCCAACCTTGCGCACTCTCTTCGCTCAGTTCAATTGCTTGATCTCCCGCATTAATAACATCAGAGCGCACCGCCATTGCATGTGCCCGTTTGCGCGATCGCAATACTGATTCGGTGTATCGACGAAATTCAGCAGACTCCACCGGGTCGGAATACGCATCGGGCAAGAGGCGACGCAG
>WLQV01000109.1 GCA_009697555.1 Actinomycetota bacterium
ATTGCAACGGTGAGACCAATAGGTGTGTCGAAGAGAACGACGGGGGAAGCATAAGTTGTTCCTGGCGGACCAGACATGTATGTCGCGGTAATCGGCAAGGAAAAATCATTAGCAAGGGCTAGTACGGCAGCCATTTGCGCTAAATGCAAAAGGCCAGCGAGAAGATTATTTGTACGAAGGCTTTCTGGTGTGACTTCTTTTCTCATAGGAAAAGCCTACTTAACTACCTTCGCAATTTGCTAGGAAAGCCTTATTCGCCATCCTTGATTTGCGCTTTGAGTGCTCGCGCCAGGCCATCGCGACCCTCTGCTACAGAACGGCGAAGAGGTGCTGGTGCATTTTTTCCGGCACCGTTGAGCCAATTCTCCGATTTTGTCAGAGTCTCTTGAGTAATGACCCAACTTGGATAGAGAAGAGTTGCAGTGGTCTTTGCCAATTCAAATGGTTGCTTCTCCCAAATATCGACAACCTTTGCAAAGTAAGGGTCAACATAAGCGGCAAGAAGTTCGCGGTGGCTTGGGCGTTGGAAGCCGCGGATAGTCGCAGCATGAATTGTGTTGCTGACCTTGCCTTCAACACCGATCGCAAATGCTTCAGCCTTTGCTTGTGCAGTTGGAAGTGCAGCGATGGCATAAGCAGCAGCGCGCTGGCCGTGTGCAGTGTTATCGCGTGCCAATTCTGCATCGACATCGCTCTTAGCCATAAGACCGCGCTCTACTAAACAACCGATGAGGTGCCAGCGCAGATCTGCATCGATCTTAAGACCAGCCAATTTTCCTTCGAGTAACTCCTTGATGCGTGCACCTTGGACTGGAGTACTTGCAGCAGATGCAAACCCACGGGCAAATTGCAATTGCGCATCACTGCCGGAAGCTGCGGCGTTCATCATCTCTTCAATAGCCGTAGCGACTTCGGTGCGAAGTGCATCACGATTCTTATCGGAAGCAAACATTTCTACCGCAGTATCGAGTTGCAGAAGCGTGGTCGTAATTACTGCGATCTCGGCCTCGCTGCGAAGTGCACGTAGCGCGGTAGGAACATAGACATGTGCGGCGAGTTCGCCATCGCGAAGTGAATCCCAGAGTGATGACCAGACAAGTGCGCGGCTGAGCGGATCGACAATGTCGCCCAAATGCTTAGAAAGAGTGGCGATTGAGCGCTCGTCTAACCGGATCTTGGCGTAAGTAATGTCGTGATCATTCAGCAGCAATAGATCGGCAATCTTTTCGTCAGCTAATTCTTTAACTGCAGTAGCACTGCCTGCTACATCAAGTTCAACGCTCTTGCGTCGCGCTAACTTGCCATCAGTGAGATCGTAAAGTCCCACTGCGAGACGGTGCGGGCGGAGCTCCTTGGAATCTGCTGGAATGGTTGGAACTTCCTGTTGAATAATAATTTCAGAGTAGGTATCTCCAGCAACCGTGATCTGCGGACGCAGAGTATTTACACCTGCTGTTTGAAGCCAGGTTTGTACCCATGCAGTGAGGTCGCGGCCACTGGTCTTCTCTAGCTCCACGATGAGATCGTTGAGAACAGTGTTCTTCCATGCATGTTTAGCGAAGTAAGCCTGCAGCCCCTTAATGAAATTCTCGCGGCCAACGTGAGCTACTAATTGCTGTAAGACGGATGCACCTTTGGCGTAAGAGATGCCATCGAAATTAACGCGAATGGAATCAAGATCTGCCATCTCCACTGCAATTGGGTGAGTGGAGGAGAGTTGATCTGCGCGATAGCCCCAGTTCTTGCGAATGGAATTGAACTCGGTAGCTGCGCCAGTAAAGCGAGTGCCATTGATCGCTGCGTCATAAGAGGCCCACTCAGCAAATGATTCATTGAGCCAGAGATCGTTCCACCACTTCATCGTGACGAGATCGCCAAACCACATGTGTGCCATCTCGTGAAGAATTGTGGTGGCACGACCTACGTAGGCGCGCTCTGTCACTTTGCTTCGGAATACAAGAACATCTTCGGCGAAGGTAATGCAACCAGCATTCTCCATTGCGCCCCAGTTAAATTCAGCAACTGCGATTTGATCGTACTTAGCGAATGGATAGGCAAGACCAAAGACCTCTTCGAAGTATGCAAAGCCCTGCTTGGTGAGTAGGAAAATGTCTTCTGGATCTAGATGTTGAGCGAGCGATTTACGGCAATAAATACCGAGTGGAATTGTCTTCTTGCCGACGTAGGTATCTTCAACTTTTGTATAAGGACCAGCGACAATTGCAGTGATGTAGGTAGGAACAACTGGTGTGGTTCCAAAGTGGGTCTCTTTCTTGCCACCGCCAAGGGCAACTTCTTTTACCACTGGATCATTGGAAATAACCGCCCAGTGCTCAGGTGTAATTGCACTCAATGTGAAGGTTGCTTTGAGATCTGGTTGATCAAAGCAGGCAAACATGCGACGGGCATCGCCAGTTTCGAATTGGGTGTAGAGGTAAATCTCGTTATCTGCTGGATCGACAAAGCGGTGCAGGCCCTCGCCGGTCTTGGAATAGTTGCCTTCGACGACGAGTACTAATTCATTAGTAGCGGCAAGTGGTGGGAGAAAGACGCTCTCGCCATCGTATTTAGGATCAAAGGTTTGGCCATTGAGAGTCGCGGAAATAACTGCTTTGCCACAGGCATCGATAAAGGTTGTTGCGCCAACTTGGAGACCTTCAAATTTCACAGTCGTTGTTGCGATAAAGGTTTCATCACCTGATGTGAGATCGATGTGCACGTTATAGCTATCAACTTTGAGTTGTGTTGAGCGCAGTGCGGCCTCTGCCTGCGTGATGTTCTTGCCTGGCACGGTGACTCCCTTAGTAGAGATGTAAGAAGTGTTATCTAATCATGAAAGACTACTCATGTGGAACGCCCAACAATTCGCACCTACAAGATACGCGGGACTCGCATCACTAATGCGCAAACATTGTCGATTAATGCGCATTGGGCGAAATTCGGCATCGAACCTGAGGATCAAATTCTCGATCCCAAAGAGATCTTCCCTAACGCCGACCGTGTTGTTATGGAGATTGGTTTTGGTATGGGGGAGAGCACCGCGCAGGTAATTCAACAATTTCCCAAGACTGGATTTATTGGCGTTGAAGTACATCAACCAGGAATTGGCGCACTCATGATTTACGCCGCCCAAAATGGCAGCGAGAATTTACGTATTATCGAAGAGGATGCAACATTTCTACTTGCCAAGAATTTCGCTGATAACTCACTCGATGCAGTGCATCTTTTCTTTCCAGATCCATGGCCGAAGACGAAGCACAATAAGCGTCGAATTGTTCAGCCATCGTTTGTTGCTCTTGTCGCGGCAAAGTTAAAAACAGGTGGAGAGTTTCGTATCGCAACTGATTGGAAACCGTACGCAGATTACATGGAAAGTGTCTTCGCTCAGCAGAACCTGCTTATCGGCGGAATAGTTGAGCGACCAGAGTGGCGCTCCATGTCTAAGTTTGAATCGAAGGGAATCCGCAAGAAACACATCGTCACAGATTTCCTCTATACGAAAGTTTAAATACTTCCCTTTGTCTCAAAGTTAGCAATCTGTCCAATACGTCGCACATGGCGCTCATCATTGCTAAATGGCGTTGCGATAAAGGCATCGATTAACTCTTTGCAGAAATCTGGCGTATGCATCCGGCCACCAATGGAGATGACATTGGCATTGTTATGTTCGCGCGCTAATTTCGCAGTTTCGATCGACCAGGCCAGCGCTGCACGAATACCTTTTACTTTATTTGCTGCAATCTGCTCGCCATTTCCGGAGCCACCTAGAACAATTCCAAGTGAAGATGAATCAGCAGCTGTTGCCTGTGCTGCTGGAATACAGAAAACGGGATAGTCATCGAGGGCGTCATATTCATGGGGCCCGTGATCGGTGACCTCATGGCCTGAGTCTTTAAGGTGCTTCACAAGCACTGCCTTGAGTTCGAGCCCAGCGTGATCGCTTCCAATGTGTATGCGCATGGTTTTATCTTTGCATAAGAAAACCCGCCACCAGTTATTGGCGGCGGGTTTCTCCTACTTTTACTTAAGTGGAACTCTGTATTTAAGCGCCCATCAATGAACCTGGTGCAGCTGGTGCGCCAGTGTTTCCACCGGGAGCCATTCCGCGACCCATTCCATGTCCACCACGTGGACCATGTCCGCGTCCACCCATTTCGCCACCCATTGGTCCAGCACCACGAGTGCCGTCAACCATTGCAGTGACGTGAGCTGTTGTATTTGCCTTGAGTGCAGTTGC
>WLQV01000011.1 GCA_009697555.1 Actinomycetota bacterium
AGTAAGTGACCAGTCATAGATTTAGTTGCAGAGACTGCAACATGATCGGCATCGCTGCCCAGCGCTAGGCGAAGTGCATTTGCTTCTGCAACATCACCGGCTGGAGTAGATGTGGCATGAGCATTCAAGTGCACAATATCTTTTGTTGTAAGTCCACTATCTTGCAGCGCTAATTTAATTGCGCGCTGAACACCGGCGCCATCTGGATCAGGTGCGGCAATGTGATACCCATCAGATGTAAGTCCTTGACCGGCAATCTCGCAGTAAATTCGCGCACCGCGTGCAATTGCATGGTCTAACTCTTCAAGAATAAGAATTCCGCCACCTTCACCGAGTACAAAGCCATCGCGATCGAGATCATAAGGACGAGATGCCGCCGCAGGATTATCGCTGCGAGTGGAGAGCGCTTTCATTGCTGCAAAGCCAGCCATAGGAAGTGCGTGAATTGCTGCTTCTACGCCACCGCTGACAATGACATCGGCGCGATTATTACGAATCATCTCCATTGCATAGCCAATTGCTTCAGCACCAGATGCGCAGGCACTTACTGGAGTGTGCACGCCGGCGCGGGCTTTAAATTCAAGCCCCACATTTGCAGCTGGGCCATTAGGCATAAGCATCGGCACAGTGTGCGGACTAACAAAGCGTGAGCCCTTCTCTTTCAAAATTTCATGTTGATCCAGAAGCGTGATGACGCCACCAATTCCTGATGCGATAACAACACCGAGGCGCTCACCATCAATTTCAGGCGAGCCAGCATCTTTCCAAGCCTCGCGTGCGGCAACGATGGCAAATTGTTCGGAGCGATCCATGCGTCGCATTTCAACGCGATCCATCACTTCACTAGGTTCTTGCGCGACTCGTCCAGCAAAATTCACTGGAATGGTGTTGGTCCACTCTTCACTTAAAGTGCGAATGCCGCTCTTGCCGGCAAGGAGTGCGCTCCATGTTGTTGCAACATCGCCACCAAGTGGGGTCGTAGCACCCAGCCCTGTAACAACAACTCGTCTTTTGGACATATGCGCTACCTATCGAAGAGCAAAACGGGAGAGAGAATTAGGCAGAGGCGCTAACGATGAAGTTAACCGCATCGCCAACTGTGGCAAGTTCAGTAACTTTGTCATCTGGAATCTTCACACCAAAACGCTCTTCAGCGGCTACAACAACTTCAACCATGCTGAGTGAATCAACATCGAGATCGGTGGTGAAGTTCTTGCCCATTTCGATTGAAGCAGCTGGAATACCCGCAACTTCTTCAACAATCTCCTTGAGACCTGCGAGAACTGCATCTTGAGTTAGTGCCATGTGCTTCCCTCTTTCTATGTGTCTTACAGTTTCTTACCGTTTTTCTTACAGTCTGTCTTACTTTTACGAATTCCACGCCGGCGGCAGTTGTACTACCTGACCTGCATAGACCAATCCTGCGCCATAACCGATGAGTAGGGCTAATCCGCCACCCGCTTCTGGGTGTTTTGTGAGCAATGCATCCATTGCAAGGGGGATAGATGCCGCAGATGTATTGCCAGATGTGCGGATATCATCGGCAATAATCACAGAATCTGGTAGTTCTATTTCTTTCGCCATCGTTTCAATGATGCGAATATTTGCTTGGTGCGGAATAAAGGCAGCAAGTTCGCTCGCACTTACGCCAGCTTTTTCCAGAATTCTTTTTGCCGCTTTGCTCATTGCAAATGATGCCCAACGAAAAACAGTTTGACCTTGTTGTTTAATGTCTGGCCACTTATCGCCATCGATTTCCCCGCGAAGTTCAATCCAGGATGGCTCCATAACAATGGCATCACGCGATTGCGCATCTGAACCCCACACCGTTGGGCTGATGCCAACTTCCTTGCTTGCGCTAATGACAACTGCGCCAGCGCCATCGGCAAAGATAAATGAGGTAGCTCGATCATCAGGATTCGTGAAATCAGAGAGTTTTTCTACGCCAATAACGAGAACATTCTGCGATGTGCCACTCTTAATGAAGTCATGAGCCATGCCAACGCCATAACAGAAACCAGCACAGGCAGCGCTAATGTCAAAGGCGGCTGCTTGCGGATTTCCTAGAGCTGCAACTAGCGCAGTTGCGGCGCTTGGTGTTTGAAATGGGTAAGTAATCGTCGCAACGATGACAGTGTCGATCTGCTCAATTGAAAGCTTTGAACGCTCCACTGCAATCTTTGCTGCAGCAAGTGCCATGTCAATGACCGATTCATCCGGGCGGGCAAAATTACGCGATTCAATGCCAGTGCGTTGGCGAATCCATTCATCAGTTGATTCAATGCGATCAATAATTTCTGAGTTAGGAACTGCGCGCGCAGGGCGATAAGCACCGACTGAAACGATGCGCGAATTGCTACCTTCAAGTGATTTCATTACGCCACCACCGTAGCAGCATGCTTCTTCGCAAATTCCTGTGCCGCAGAAATATCAGCAGGAGTTTTAATCGCAAAGGTTTCAATCTCAGGAAAGGCACGCTTAAAGAGGCCGCTGAGAGTTCCACCAGGTGCAAGTTCAATGACGCCGGTAATTGCCTGCTTTGCAAAGGTCGCCATGCAGAGATCCCAACGCACTGGGTTTGCAATCTGCTGAATGATTCGTGCCAATACTTGCTTGCCGTCGTCAACTACTTCACCGTCGACATTTGAAAGCAGAGTGATTTTTGGATCGTGCACTGCAACACCTGATGCAAAGTGTTCTATTTGAGTGCGGGCCGGTGCCATGAATGGCGTGTGAAATGCACCGGCAACTGCCAGTGCACGAACGCGAGCGCCCTCTGGTGGATTCTCACTTAATTGGGCCAAGCCACTGAGTAAGCCAGCCGCCACAATCTGTCCAGCGCCATTCTCATTTGCTGCAACTAAATTGCATGCTGCGATTGCACGTAACACTGCATCGCGCTCGCCACCTAATACCGCTGACATTCCAGTATCTGCCGATGCTGCACTTGCCATTGCCCGCCCGCGCTCGCAGACAAGTTTCATGGCATCGCTCTCGGTAAATACTCCCGAGATTGCAGCTGCAGTTATTTCACCGACAGAGTGACCAGCAACTGCGCTCATTCCAATCTCACCCAATGCAGCAGCCGAGAGGAGTCCGGCGGCAACGATTAAAGGTTGCGCAATCGCGGTGTTCTTAATTTCCTCCGCTGTTGCACTAGATCCCAATGTGGCCAGATCAAGGGCGCTCTCGGTGGACCATTGCTCAATCTTTTGACGCGAACCGGGGCGCTCAAGCCACTCGGTAAGCATTCCTGGGCTCTGTGAACCTTGACCAGGAGCAACAATTGCGAGCATTAGTAAATTTTAGGCGCAGACCTTGGTACTACCTAGTACCTGCCTTATTACAGGAGATCTTTCACTTTGCTCCAGCCTGCTACTGGCAGGTAACCTAGGCATAAGAGCGCGCAATAGAACGCAATAGAAGAGGAGTATTTGTGAAGATCGCAGTCTGCGTAAAGCAAGTACCCGATTCTTGGGCTGAGAAGAAGATGAACAGTGGCCGCCTAGATCGCGAAGGCGTTGATGCAGTTCTCAATGATCTCGATGAATATGCCGTCGAAGAAGCGCTCCGTATTGCTGAGGCACATGGCGGAAATGAAGAGGGCAGCTCAAATACCGTCACGCTAATTTCCATGGGACCAGAGCGCGCCGCAGAGGCAATTCGTAAGGCGCTCTCGATGGGTGCCAATAATGCGATTTTGATTAGCGATGTCGCGCTCGCAGGTGCCGATGCACTGACAACTTCTGAAGTTTTAGCAAGTGTGATCAAGGCAGAGGCTTTTGATTTAGTTATCTGCGGTACCGAATCCACCGATGCGCGGATGAGCGTTGTTCCTGCGATGTTGGCCGAGCGCTTAAGTTGGGCCCAATTAACATTTGCCGGTTCGGTAAAAGTAAATCCCGATGCAAAGAGCGTTGAGATTACTCGTGTTACTGAAAGCGGCGTCGACACAATCACTGCGCAATTCCCAGCTGTTATTAGCGTGATCGAAAAAATCAATGAGCCGCGCTACCCATCCTTTAAAGGAATTATGGCTGCGAAGAAGAAGAGCATTGAGACTAGAAGCGCTGCCGGATTAGCTGCGAATATTTCGGCTTGGAGTGATGTGGTTGATGCGACGCCACGTCCGGCGCGAGGTGCTGGAATTAAAGTTGAAGATGGCGGCACCGGTGGCGATGCACTCATTACTTATCTAGCAGAGAAGAAACTCGTATGAGCGCAGTAATTCTCGCTGAATTCTCCGATGGTAAAGTCTCAAAGACAACGGCAGAACTTGCCACACTTGCGGCACGTACCGGTGATGTCACTGCAGTGGTGCTTGGCAATAGCCAGATGGCAGCACAAATTCTTGCTGGCCCAATCAAAAAAGTTATCGCAGTTGATAATGCCGATGTGCTTGCCTATGGAGTTGCTGCAGCTGTTGATGCTTTAGCCGCTGTTATTGCCCAGGAATCACCAAAGGTTCTTCTGATTGCTTCATCTGCCTTTGGCAAAGAGCTGGCCGGGCGCCTTGCAGTTCGCACAAACTCTGGCTTAATCACCGATGCCGTCGATGTCGCAGCCGATGCCACTGCAACTCAATTAGTCTTTGGTGGTTCAACCACAGTTCACTCCAAAGTTTCACATGGAATTTCAATCATCACAGTTCGACCAAACTCTGTTGATCCTGATTTAACTCCTGCAACACCAGAGGTTTCCACATTAACTTCGCCGACATCTGCAACTTCACAGTTAGCGAAAATTACTTCAACACAAGCACCAGTCAAAGGCGGTCGCCCCGAACTTACTGAGGCGCAGATCGTGGTCTCAGGTGGTCGCGGAACAAATGGTGACTTCACTCCAGTAGAAACTTTTGCAGATTTACTTGGTGGCGCAGTTGGTGCATCACGCGCTGCAACTGATGCCGGTTGGTATCCGCATTCAATGCAAGTTGGCCAGACTGGCAAAACAGTAAGTCCGCAGCTCTATGTTGCATGTGGCATCTCCGGCGCCATTCAACATCGCGCCGGTATGCAGACCAGCAAGGTCATCGTTGCCATTAATAAGGATCCTGAAGCGCCAATTTTTGAAGTAGCCGATTTTGGCGTCGTCGGCGATCTCTTCGCTGTGCTGCCACAAGCCAGTGAAGGCATTAAAGCGCGCAAGTCCTAGACTTACCTCTTGTGAGTATCTATCTCGATCATGCTGCGACCACTCCGATGGTTGCTGCGGCAAAGCGCGCACTTGCAGATCAGATGGATAAGTTAGGAAATCCCTCCAGCCTTCACATGTATGGCCGCGCAACTCGTAAAGATGTTGAAGAATCGCGCGAAGCAATTGCGCGCGCTGTGGCCTGCCGACCAAGTGAAGTAATTTTTACTGGCTCGGGCACTGAAGCAAATAACACTGCACTCAAGGGCTTGCATTGGTTACGCGCCAACGAGAAGCGAAATCTTGTAGTGATCTCCGAGATTGAGCATCATGCAATTTTCGATCCAGCTCAATGGTTGGCCGATTACGAAAAGGCCGAAGTAATCAAACTTCCAGTTCTTGCAAGTGGCGAAATCGATCTTGCTTTCTTGCGCAAGTTAGTTACAGAACGCGGTAACGAAATAACTGTGATTTCTGTGATGCACTCTAATAATGAGACTGGAACGATCCAACCAGTTGCTGAGATCGTCAAGATTGCAAGTGGCGCTCAAATTCCAGTGCACTGCGATGCGGTGCAAAGTTTTGGCAAGGTTCCACTCTCTTTCAAGGACCTTGGCGTCACCGCACTCACAATCAGCGCTCATAAAATCGGTGGGCCAATGGGAA
The DNA here is from genome assembly GCA_009697555.1 of Actinomycetota bacterium. Lineage (GTDB taxonomy): Bacteria > Actinomycetota > Actinomycetes > Nanopelagicales > Nanopelagicaceae > WLQV01. The sequence goes on from WLQV01000011.1 coordinate 5,800, forward strand.
TTGGTGCCTTGATTTTGCAACATGGTTTAGAAATTCCGGCGCTCATTCACGGTGGGGGACAAGAGCGCGAAATTCGCAGTGGCACATTGAATACTCCATCGATCGCAGCCTTTGCTGCCGCTGCAAGTGATGCGGCAAGTGCACAAGCAGAGCGCGCCAGCTTTGTCAGTAAATTACGTGAACAATTTATCGCTGGTGCAAAAGCGGCAATTCCAGATCTGATTGTTAATGGAAGTGGCGAACAGTTACCAGGAATTATTAATCTGACATTTCCCGGAACCGAGAGCGATACCTTACTTCTCCTCTTTGATGCGGCAGGTGTTGCTTGTTCTACCGGTTCGGCGTGTAGCGCGGGAGTTCATGAACCAAGCCATGTCTTGATGGCGATGGGCCATTCACAAGTAAGTGCCCAATCGAGTCTGCGTTTTTCACTCTCGTATCTCAATAGTGAAAGTGATGTTGCAGAAGTCATTGCACTCTTTCCCTCTGTTATTTCGCGTGCACGGGCGGCCAACCTATGAAGGTAATTGCAGCAATGAGTGGCGGCGTTGATTCTGCAGTAGCTGCCGCACGTGCCGTAGCTGAGGGGCATGAAGTAATCGGTGTGCACTTAGCACTGAGCTCGAACCCACAGAAGTATCGCTCTGGTGCACGTGGCTGCTGCACCGTTGAAGATTCACACGATGCTCGTCGCGCCGCCGATGTCATAGGTATCCCCTTTTATATATGGGACATGGCCGAAGAATTCCACGAAGGTGTTGTTGAAAACTTCATCTCCGAATATGCAGCAGGGCGCACTCCTAATCCCTGCCTGCGTTGTAATGAGAAGATTAAATTCGCTGCAGTACTTGATCGGGCACGTGCCATGGGATTTGATGGTGTTGTTACTGGTCACTACGCGCGCACTCGCGAAAGTTCAATCGGCAAGACACTTCATCGCGCCATCGATAACTCCAAAGATCAATCGTATGTACTCTCTGTTCTCACGGTCGAACAGATCCAAGGTGCAATTTTTCCATTAGGCGATACTCATAAAGTTGATATTCGCAAAGAAGCTGCAGAGCGCGGGCTATTTGTTGCCAACAAACCCGATAGCCATGACATCTGCTTTGTTCCTTCAGGAGATAACGCGGGTTGGTTGCGCGATCGTCTGGGCAGTGAAGTTGGTCCGATTGTTGATCAATCTGGAAAGACACTTGGTGAACATCGCGGTGCCTACACCTACACAATTGGCCAACGCAAAGGTCTGGGACTCACAGTTCCTAGCGAAGATGGCTCGCCACGATTTGTCTTAAAGATCGAACCTAAGAGCAACACTGTTGTGGTTGGCGCACGCGAAGAGTTAGCAGTTAATTACATTCAAGGTGAGAATCCAGTCTGGTGCGGTCCGGCAGCTACAAGTCAAGAGACTCGTGGCTATGTGCAGATTCGCGCACATGGTGAAGCACTTGCCTGCACATACTCTTATCGCGATAACTTCCTTGATGTGAATTTAGATGCACCGCTCTTTGGCCTTGCCACTGGACAGGCAGCAGTAATTTACGATGACGATCGAGTCGTTGGCAGTGCAACAATCTGCCTCACTCGTTAAGGCGCTATGAGCAATAAAGCGCGCCACGAAATCGCAGAGCTCACTGCAGAAATTCGTGATCATCAATTCCGCTATTACGTTCTCGATGACCCCACTATCAGCGATAGTGAATTCGATACTCTGCTCAAAAAACTCCAAGCGCTAGAGGCGAAATACCCAGAATTACTTCAACCTGATTCACCTACTCAAGATGTCGGTGGGGGCTTCTCTACTAGCTTTGATCAACACGATCACATTGAGAAGATGATGAGTCTCGATAACGTCTTCGATAGCGATGAATTGAAGGCCTGGTTTGATCGTGCGCTCAAAGAGGGCGAGATCTCGGAGTGGCTCTGCGAACTTAAAGTCGATGGCCTGGCAATTAACCTGCGCTATGAAAATGGCCTGCTTACTCGCGCACTGACTCGTGGCAATGGTGTTACTGGCGAAGATGTCACACTCAATGTGAAAACAATTAAAGGTCTGCCACATCGCCTCACTGGTGAAAATATTCCTACCCTGATAGAAGTTCGCGGCGAAGTATTCTTTCCACTTGCAGCATTTGCTGAACTCAACGATGGGCTAGAGGAGAGCGGTAAAACCCTCTTTGCTAATCCACGCAATGCCGCAGCTGGGTCACTGCGACAGAAAGATCCACGCATCACTGCAGCCCGACCACTCAGCGTTGTCGTTCACGGGATTGGCGCAATTGAAGGTGCAACATTTCCGACACAGAGTGCGGCATACGAAGCGCTTAAAGGTTGGGGACTTCCCACGAGTTCTCGATTTAAAGTCGTGAAAGATCAAGCTGGCGTTACTGAATTTATTTCATACTACGACGCTCATCGCCATGATGTTGAACATGATATTGACGGCGTTGTCATCAAAGTAAACCAACGCTCCCAGCAAGCAGCTTTAGGTTTTACATCCCGTGCTCCCAAGTGGGCGATTGCTTATAAGTATCCGCCAGAGGAAGTCACTACCCAATTACTTGATATCAAGGTGAGCGTTGGTCGCACTGGTCGCGTAACTCCCTTTGCTTTTATGACACCAGTAAAAGTTGCAGGCTCTACCGTCACTAATGCCACTTTACATAATGCCCAAGAGGTTGCTCGCAAAGGAATTTTGATTGGCGACACAATCATTATTCGCAAAGCCGGCGATGTAATTCCCGAAGTATTAGGTGCAGTCATTGAACGTCGTACTGGTAAAGAGCGCGCCTTTGTTATGCCAACCAAGTGTCCAGATTGTGGCAGCGCACTGCGCGCCATGTCGGAAGGCGATGTTGATATTCGCTGCCCCAATGCGCGTACCTGTCCAGCGCAATTGCGTGAGCGCTTGTATTACATAGGTTCAAGAGCAGCGCTAGATATTGATATTCTCGGCTATGAAGCTGCGACTGCGCTCCTGAGTGATGGAATTATTGAAACAGAAGCAGATCTCTTCTCGCTCACCAATCAGAAGTTAATGGCCTCGCAATTTTTCGTAAAGAAAGATGGCAGCGCCGCAGCAAGTCTGGAGAAATTCCTCACTGCACTAGAGGGTGCAAAGGAGCAGAATTTGTGGCGCGTAATTGTGGCGCTATCGATTCGTCACGTCGGACCCACTTCAGCACAAGCACTGGCCTCACACTTCAAATCACTCAATGCAATTTCTGCCGCATCCCTTGAAGAGTTAGCTGCAATCGATGGCGTTGGCGAGACAATTGCCGCCGCAATCAAGGAGTGGTTTAGTGAAGAGTGGCATCGCGAAATAATTAAGAAGTGGGCGAGTGCTGGCGTACGCTCCACATTAGAAGAGAGCGTTGCACTTGCCCAAACTTTGGCCGGTCTCACCTTCGTTGTCACTGGTGGTTTGGAATCATTTACCCGCGATTCAATTGTGGAAGCGATCACATCACATGGTGGAAAATCTGCAACTTCAGTCTCCAAGAAGACCGATTACCTTTTAGTGGGTTCAGATCCTGGATCGAAGTTGGCTAAGGCCGAAGAACTAGGGATAGAAATCATCGATGAGGGGCGCTTCAAGGCACTTTTGTCTGGGATAGACTCAGCTTCATGATCATCATTGCCGCAGAGAGTGTTCGCGAACTTCCAGTACCGGCTTGGGCATTTGGCGTAGGAGTCTTCGCAACTTTCGCGCTCTTGCTCTACTTAGTAATGCGTATGGGCCAGGAGTAACTGAGTAATTTGCAAACAATAGGGATCTACGGCGGAACCTTTGACCCTATTCATCGCGGACATTTACATGTCATCAACCACGTTCTCACTCATGAATTAGTTGATTACTTATTAGTTATTCCCTCTGGCGAACCATGGCTACGCGAACATCAACCGCTAGCAGGTGGCGCCGATCGTGTTGCAATGTGCGCCTTAGCAATTTCAGAACTACCCCAAGATATTAAAAACCGAATTGATGTCTCACCGCTAGAAATTGATCGCAGCGGACCGAGCTACATGATCGATACAGTGGAAGCAGTACAGGCCAATCATCCAGGCTCCCAATTGATCTTAATTTTGGGCTCAGATGCGGCAGAACATTTACATCGCTGGCACCGCGCCGGCGAGCTCCAAGAGTTAGTAGATGTACTTATCGTTGAACGTCCAGATCAAGTTCCTGGCAAGGGAATCGACATTCAAGCTTTACCAATTTCGGCAACACAAGTACGTGCAGAAATAGTTGGATCGGCAAACTCTGTGGCAATTCCGCCAATTGTTGCCACTTATATCAAGGAGCATGGACTTTATGGCAGCAAGTAAAGCGGTAGTAGAGCTAACTCAGTTAGCTGCAAAAGCTGCGATCGATAAAATTGGTACTGAATTAATAGCACTCGATCTCTCGGAACAGATGGTCTTGAGCGAAGTATTTCTTATTATTACTGCGCAGAATGTGGCACAGGTAGATGCAATTGCCGATGGCATTGAGCGCGCACTTTCGGCAACTGGCCAAAAGCCCATCCGCCGCGAAGGCACTGCTGAGTGGATTCTCTTGGATTACTCAGATCTAGTCGTACACATTCAATCTCAAGTACTTCGCCAGTACTACATGCTCGATCATCTCTGGAATGACTGTCCAGTAATTCCACTCGATGCAGTTAAGGAATTTGAGGCGCAGGCGCGGAGTGCAGGTAAGTAATGCGCCATCGTTTAGTTATTTGGCGCCATGGCCAGACCGATTGGAATACCGCCAATCGCTTTCAAGGCCACTCAGATATTCCACTCAATGACGTTGGCCAATATCAGGCAGAGCGCGCCGCACGTTTATTGGCCGGTATGAAGCCGACTGCAATCATGTCGAGTGATTTAATGCGCGCGCAGGCAACTGCAAATACCCTGGCTGATATTTCCAAGCTCCCAGTACACGTGACCGCACAATTGCGCGAAACAAATGGTGGCGAGTGGGAAGGCCGTACCGGCGAAGAGAATCGCGCAAGTGATTTCCAGAACTTTGTGCGCTGGATTGATGGCGAAGATAATCGCGCAGGAACAACAGGGGAGCGACGAAGCGAGGTTGCAGATCGCGCAGTTACTGCAATTGAAAATTTCTTACGTGAAACCAGTGAGGTGCAAACACTTGTTATTGCCACACATGGCGGGACTGCGCGCTGTGTTATGGGGAGATTGCTCAACTTACCTGTGACAAATTGGGGCGTTATCGGCGGATTATCAAATGCCTGCTGGTCGGTTCTGCAACTCAGTCCTAAAGGCTGGCACTTAGTAGAACATAACTCGGGATCACTTCCGGAGCCGGTTTACGATGAAGAGAGCGGGCGAGAGCAGTAGTGCAAAGTGCGCTAATCTCTCCCATCAAGGGGCTATAGCGCAGCTGGTAGCGCACCTGCATGGCATGCAGGGGGTCAGGGGTTCAAATCCCCTTAGCTCCACATGAGTAGTGAAGATTCAGTAAAGATTCCGCGTGGGTGGAGTGCGAAGAATATTGCTTCGCAAAGTGGCAAGACCTTCTTAATCACCGGTGGAACTAGCGGCATTGGTAAAGAGGCAGCCCGTGAATTAGTGCGCGCCGGTGGTGAAGTAATTATTACTTCCCGCGATGATCGCAAAGGTAAAGCAACTGTTGCCGAAATTGGTGGAAATATCTCTTATCGTCTGCTCGAGCTAACTTCGCTTAAATCAATTGGTGAATGCGCAGCTGGTATTTCCAGTGAAATCGATGTCCTGATTCTCAATGCTGGAGTCATGGCCACACCATTTAAGAAAACCGATGATGGCTTCGAATTACAACTAGGAACAAATCATTTAGGACACTTTGCATTTGCTGGCTTACTTCACAAGAAGGTACGCACTCGGATTGTCTCTGTTTCCTCCCTTGCCCATCGCATGGGAAATTTTGGGGATGGCAGCGTTGAAACAATCCGCAATTACGCACTTGGTGTTGGTGAGTATAAAAAGTGGGGCGCTTATGGGCGTAGCAAATTAGCTAATCTACTTTTCATACACGAACTAGAGCGCCGCGCACGTAAATTGGGTCTGCCCTTTACAGCACATGCAGTTCACCCTGGATATTCCAATACCAATTTGCAATCGGTTGCATCTGTCATGCGCGGTGCCAAAGTCGAAACAATTGTGACTGAATTGATGAATCGCATACTTGCCCAGAGCGCAGCAGCTGGGGCACTTCCCACATTGGCCGCAGCTACTTATCCTCATTTATCTGGTGCTTCATTTATTGGGCCAGATCGTCTCTTTGAATCACGTGGCACACCACGCCTTACCCGCGCCAATTCATTCGCATATGACCAAGAAGTTGCAGCAAATTTATGGAAAGTCAGCGAGGAACTCACCCACGTTAACTGGGGCTAAACTTCAGGCATGACTGAAGAGCGTGAGCACGCGGCATACGACTTTGCCTATGTGCAAGAGAAGTGGCTTCCAGTCTGGGATGAGAAGGCGCCATTTAGATCTGGCCGGGCCGATGATCCTCGCCCTAAAAAATATGTTCTGGATATGTTTCCTTATCCTTCCGGTGATTTACACATGGGCCATGCCGAGGCTTATGCGTTAGGCGATGTGATTGCGCGTTACTGGGCACAAAAAGGATTTAACGTCATGCACCCAATCGCTTGGGATGCATTTGGATTACCTGCAGAGAATGCGGCCATCAAACGCGAGATTGATCCAGCAATTTGGACTTATGAAAACATTGCAGTGCAGAAAGCTTCAATGCGCCGCTATGCCTGTTCCTTCGATTGGGATCGGGTATTTAATACCTGCGATCCTGAGTATTACCGCTGGAAC
>WLQV01000110.1 GCA_009697555.1 Actinomycetota bacterium
TACGGACGGCCCAGTGTTACTTGAGGCCAGCCATAATTCTTACCTTTCGCAATGATATTTAATTCATCGCCACCGCGCGGACCATTCTCACTCTCCCAAAGAACTTTGCGCGTAGCGTCGTAATACATGCCCCCTAAGTGGCGCAGCCCTGTCGCAATGAGTGTGGACTTCTTTGTTTTGATATTTATCGCAGAGACCGCACCGAAGTAATTTGTTACTGGGAATTTATCTCCCTCAATAAAATCTTGGGAGTCAGGTCCTGGAAAGGTTCCATCATCATTTTTAGCTAGTGCATTTCCACCAGCGATGTAAAGAGTGTCGCCATTGATAGCTAAGCGAGCATCCCAGAAAATCTCACCATGCACACAAGGTGATGAAGTGAAGAGGAGCTTGGGCTTCGCATCTAAATTGGCAATGGAGAAGTCATAGATCCTGGCGCCGCCGCAAGCAGTAGAGGATGAATCAACACCATCAACTGCAATCACAAATAAATCGCTCTTAGTCGCAAGCATGTCAATAATGGAATTGCTCTTGTGATATTTATTGAGCGGCTCTGGCACTGTAATTGTGCGCTCTAGCGTGATTGCACTCTTGCCGAGAGTTGCCAACCAGATAGTTCGACTTGGTCGGTCGCCAATAAAGATCTTATTTCCCGAAACTGCAGAGATCAGCGAAGTTGCGCTAGGAACAGTGAATGTCTCCATCCGGACCTGGTAGAAATTCGTAGCTTCAATGTGCGAACCATTAGCTGGAATCATGGTTGAGCCATCGGCCGCGAAAACGTGCACTGGAAAGAGAGTTCCTACCACCAGTGCCGCTACTAGGAATTTACGCATGCCTGATCTTATTGACCGCGAACTACTTTCGCCTAGGAATTGCCTCGCTGCGATAGTAGCTGCGCCAAATCTGGCGATGAATTGGCACCACTTTCCTCACTAGGAAATGGAATGAGTACCGCTAGAGCAAAGAGGAGCAACATCAGAACTATAACAATCAAATTTGTTACAGATATTTGAATCCAACCCCAATGCAAATATTTTGCTGGCAAATTCATAAAGTCTGAAATCCAACCTGACATAATCTCTCCTATCCTCAACCCTGCGACCTCTTACATTTTGGAGAGTAGGCCGCAGAAGCATTGAGTTATAGGGGTTTTGCGAGGGGTAGCACTAACTAAATAACTTTAATATCGAGGGCTTTCTTTACTGCAGCCAGAATGTCATTCTTAGAGGCTTGGGTTTCTTGAGCCGTACCGGTTACTCCCTGTGCAGCAAGTGCGGCAAATCCATGCACCATGCTCCATGCAATCATCGGTGCAGTCTTGAAGTTCTTATCAGAAATGCAACCAAGTTCATTTAATTCGGTGAGTGAGCTCATTAATAACTCCCACGGATTTGGTGAATCTTCTTCTAGTCGTGGAGCATCAAAACAGATAAATGCAATCTCAAATAAGTTGGGTTTCTTAAGGCCAAAATCAATATAGGCGCTACCCATTGCTCGAAATCGCTCATTGGCAGCCTTGGCACCCTTGGCCTTAGATGCCGACTCCATTGCATCTAGCATCATGGTTCCCAAGACTTCTCGACTTGCCTTGGCAACTGAAGCTTTTAAATGTTCAAGATCAACAAAGTGGCGATAAACGGCGGTGGGACTCACGCCTGTAACTAGGGCCAACTGCCGCAATCCCAAAGAGTTGAGTCCATGTTTTTCTACATGGCGTAGTCCAGCCATCACAAGTGCGGCCTGTAGGTCGCCGTGGTGAAACTCAGACGCGGACTTCTTTAAAGTTGACATTGTTAACATTATGCCATTATCGTATGCCTCAGTCAATTTCACGGCGAGCGTGGCATGGGGAAAACTCATTTACTTGACGGACCAGGGATAACCATCGATGTTTGAAAAACTAGCGCACTCAATAGTTCGTCGCCGCAAGAGAGTCCTTGTTCTATTTCTCCTCTCGATAGTGGTTGTTGGCGCGCTAGGTGGCGCCGCTATTTCACGCCTACAAGGCGGTGGATACTCAGATCCAAATAGTGAGTCCGCTAAAGCCGGTAAATATCTAACTGATACCTTTCATGTTAAAGATCCCTCTGTAATCCTTGTTGTTAAATCAACCACTCAAGTTTCTGATCCCTCCGTTGTTGCATCTGCCCAAGCGCTGGAAAAAGCCCTCGCAGCCGAACCTGGCGTTGCGCGCACACTCTCATATTGGAGCGCAGGTAACTCGCCAACATTAGTAAGTAAAGATCAGAAGGCGGCATTTCTCTTCGTCTATTCAACTAATCCAGATCCCCTGTCTGATAAGTCCCTCGGCAAATTAATGTCAGCTAAATACGATGGCACTTTTCAAAATCTCAAGTTATACGCCGCAGGGGTTGCAGTTTTTTCCAATACATTAAATGAGAAAATTTCCAAAGATTTAGCGCTTGCCGAAAGTATTTCTATTCCGCTGACCTTTGTGTTACTCATCTTTGTATTTGGCGGACTAATTTCGAGTGCCATGCCGCTAGTTGTTGGTGTTAGCGCGATTTTTGGCGCGCTTGCTTCAATCTTCATTATTAGTCTCTTCACCGATGTCAGTATTTTTGCCCTTAACTTGATTACAGGTATGGGACTTGGCCTAGGTATCGATTACGCGCTGCTCATGGTCAACCGCTTTCGAGAAGAACTCCACCATGGCAAAGATGTTGAATCTGCAATAGTCACCACTGTTGTTACAGCTGGCAAGACGGTTTTTTACAGCGGAATTACAGTAATTATTACGCTCTCTTCCCTTACCTTCTTCCCGCAAATGTTCTTGAAATCATTTGGTTATGCCGGAATAACAGTTGTCGCCATGGCAATACTTGCTGCCTTACTGCCATTCCCTGCAATTTTGGCCCTCCTTGGCCATCGCATAAATAAGTACACCGTTCGCAAAAGCGCCATAGTGCCAAAGTCTGATGGGCGTTGGTCGCAAACTGCACGCCTAGTAATGCGTCGGCCGATCGCTGTCGTCATACTCTCACTGACAGTTTTAACAATCATTGCCTCCCCTATTCGCAACATTGCATTCTCTGAAGCTGATTCACGAGTGTTGCCTGCATCTTCACCACTTGCGATGGCTTATGCCGAAATTGTTCGTGATTTTCCCGGACAAGAAGGCAATCCGGTGCAGATTGTCATTCCCAATGGAGCATCAAATTTAATTGCAACACAAAGTTTTGCAGATGCAATCTCTCAAGTTCCAGGCATTGTGCGAGTAAACCCAGTTGAGGTTCAAGGTCAATTTGTGCGAATTACTGCGGTGCACTCCATGGGATCGCGCACAATCGCAGCAGAGAACATGATTAATGCGATTCGTGCACTTCCAGCACCAGATGGAACTTTGGTCGGTGGTGTTGCAGCTGATTACACGGATAGCCAAGCCGGAATTACCAACACTCTTCCGCTGGCGCTAGGTTGGATTGCTCTCGGTGTCTTAATTCTTCTCTTTATCTTTACCGGCTCAATTATTCTGCCGATTAAAGCGGTCCTACTTAACATGTTCTCACTCACCGCGATGCTTGGGGCCCTGACCTGGATATTTGTAGAAGGTCACATGACTTGGCTGGTCGGTTCGTTTACAAATACTGGCACGGTTGATACATCGATGGCGATCTTGATTTCAGTTGTCACATTCGGTTTGTCGATGGACTACGAAGTCTTCTTGCTCTCTCGCATTAAAGAGGAACATGATGCGGGCATGAACAACGTGGATGCGGTTGCCACTGGTCTACAACGTTCGGCTCGAATCATTACAGCTGCCGCAGCACTTCTTGCTGTTGTTTTCGCAACGTTCATGACAAGTGGTGTTACGAACATCAAAACTCTTGGATTCGGTGTGGCATTTGCCATCGTGCTCGATGCGACATTGATTCGAGGTCTCCTAGTCCCCGCGTTAATGCGCTTATTTGGGGAACGCAATTGGTGGGCACCAGAATGGATGAAACGCTTCACTGTTTCTCACTAGTAACCCAATTCAAGACCTAGACTTCACCCACGATGTCGATCTCACTAATTCTTACCCTCATGCTGGTCGGCCTCCTGGTGGGAATCGCAAAGACTGCAATCGGCGGAATGGGTCTAGTGAGCGCTGCGCTTCTTGCAACAATTCTTCCCGCTAAAGAATCAACTGGTGTCTTACTTATTCTCTTGCTCGTCGGCGA
>WLQV01000111.1 GCA_009697555.1 Actinomycetota bacterium
CTGCTGCAGCTACCTGTAGCGCTAGGTGAGCCAAACCATCTCCCCCGACCGCGATGATGCCTTCGAGCTTTGGATTTTTTGCGACGAAGTGCTTCAGATGTTCTAGAGTCGCTGCTGAGCTAACACCAGAGATTGTTTCGCTTGAAATATTTTTGTTAGCGAGAAATCCAATTACCTTGGAAGCAACATGGGCGCCATTTCCACGACCAGAAGTTGGGTTGACAACAACTGCCCACATTCGCCTTACCTGGCCCGACGTTTATCCACTAAGAGCGCGATACCACCGGCCCCAAAATAGAGAAGGATCAAAGGCACCGCGAGAGCGGCCATGGTGAGTGGATCTCCAGTTGGAGTAAAGGCGGCGGTAAAAAGAACGATTGCAAAGACCCAAATCCGCCATGGACCAAGGATTGCCCTGCCACTTAAGAAGCCAATTAAGTTAAGGCTCACAAGAAATACTGGAAGTTCAAAAGCCAAACCAAAGAGCAAAATTACCCGCATTACAAAATCAAGATAGTCATCGAACTTCACTAAGTTACTCAGCGACGAAGGTGTGAATCCAAATAGAACTCGAATTGCCACTGGCAAGATGAGATAACCAAGCGTTGCACCGACGGCAAAGAAAGGCGTAGCAACGCAGATAAAGAGAACTGAGTTGCGCTTCTCTCTGCGCTTAAGTCCTGGAGCGATGAAGGACCAGAGTTGAAATAGCCAGATCGGAGCGGCAAGAATTACACCACTAAGTAGGGCAACTTTAATTTGCAGATTAAGTGGACCAAGAACGCCGTTGATGTAGAGCGACCCGCAGTGAGAAGCACTTGATGCCTTTGCCGCATTGAGATCGCAGACCGGTTTAGCAAGAGTATTGATGATCTGGTTGTAGAAAGCCCAACCGATACCAGAGAAGATAAGAATTGCAATTGCGGAGCGAACAATCCGCTTTCTAAATTCCCTCAGGTGTTCGAGGAGCGGCATTCGACCGCCACTGGTGGTGGTCGCCATAGAAGTTACTTATCCGCTGCGTTTGTATCTGGCTTGTCGTCTTCGCCTGGCTTCTTCTTGAGCTCGCTCTTGAAAATGTTTAGAGACTTTGCAACAGATTTTGCTGAATCAGGAAGACGCTTTGCGCCAAAGAGGATTACGACGACGAGAATTAGAAGAATGATGTGGCTAGGCTCTTTGAGGAACATTTCCGGTCTACCTTCTCTTTCAACTGTTGGTGAATGGGGCAACGCTACCGCAGCCCGCGCTTAGATCAGTAGCGATCTAGGGCCTTTTGGGCGAAGGTTGCGATCTCCTTGCGCAATGAGGTCGGTTCTAGGACCTCGATCGCGGTGCCCAGACTCACAGCCGAGCGGATCGCCCACTCACCTGGATAGGCCGAAAGGGTTGATGTCGCAGGCAACTTCACCGCAATTGCTGCATCACTTTTCGTTGCCGGAAACTTCTCTAACACTTCGCGCAGGCGAGAGTGGATCTTCATTTTGATTGAAAGCATTGGCGCGGATTGATCCTCTACTACTGCAATTTTCTCTGCCCTTTGTAGGGCTTTGATCGACTTGATCCGTTCTGCGCGAAATGTTCGGTACCCCTGTGAAGTGAAACAATATGCCTCAACTTCTTCGCCAAGTTTCGATACCGATATTGCGAAGGGCGCGATCTCGCGCACTGTCACATCATCTCGCGTGAGTGAATTGTATGTAATCTCTAACTTGCTGCCTGTCGCAATCGCCGCGTCGATTGCCTCACGATGAATAAATGTAGAGCCGGATCCAACCTCAATTGATGGCGCAGAATCTTGAGGTTGTAGTTTCTTAGTAAGGCGTAAAATCTGCTCTTTAACTTCATCAGATACAGTCTCGTTGGCGATAAGTTGTAAACCCAAAATCAAAGCAGTAACTTCTGCTGCGATTAAACCGCGCGGCCGCTTCAGTGCATCGGCATCTCGAACCCAGACTTCATCGCCTTCAAACTCAAGTTCCAGGAGATCCCCTGGCGTGTACGGCGGCAAGCCGCACTTCCAGAGCGTGAAGAGATTTGCTTCGACTTCTTCGACGCTCACACCAAACTCCTGAGCTAGATCACTCTTCGAAATACCTTGATGGGCGTAGATGTATGGGATGAGATCGAGCATGCGACCTAATTGCTCAGCTGGTTGGCTAGCCATAACTTTTCACCAACTTCGAGAGAATTTCTTTGATCTCATGGCGCAGTGATTCTGGCTCGAGTACGGTTACATCTTCACCATGCCAGAGTATTTGATCAATTAACTCACGCGGATCGGTGACTAAAATATTGATTAAATCGTAATCTTCAAAACTTTCGACATCCTCTGCAATTGCCGCAAAAGAGTGAGCTCGACCTTTCGCGCATTTCAACAGGACGCTCTCTCCCACGCCCTCCTCATGTTCAAAGTAGGTATTACTTTTTACGCCCTTCGGAATTTCGAAGGCGCTCTCCTTACCTACGCAGAGCGGATCGCCAACTACTCGGTCGAGTCGGAAGGTGCGTTTCTCAGATGAGGCAACCTCTTCGCCGATGAGATACCAATACCCATTGCGGGCAAGAAGGGCAAATGGATGAACACGTCGAGTGCTCTGCGAAAGATCACTATTAAGGTAAGTAAATTCGATCGCACGACGATGGGCTAGCGCTGTGGCTACCGTGGCAAAATTTGATTCTTGATTGCCAGGAACCGGAGACTGGCTAGTAATTGGCGAGATTGCCATGTCACTGTTGAGTGAGTGCAGCCGCAGAAGCGTTGATTGCACCTCATCGCTAGAAACTACATCGCGCCACATCTTGCCTGCCATCGCCAGCAGAGAAATCTCTTGCGGTGTAAGTGCGGTGAGTTTTGTTGAATATTTCTCTGGACTTACTCGGTAGCCAATCTCATCTTCAAAGAGTGGATCAATCTCTTGTACATCAATTACGATTCCCAAATTGCGAAGTTCGACTTTATCTCGTTCAAATTTGCGATCCATCGCGATGGCATTTGATTCACCATCGTTGTATCCCTGTACTCGATCAAAGATCTCCGATTTCTTCCAGAACCGATCTTTACGTGCGGTCAGAAGAAAAATCAATAGATTGATCAGCCGCTCATTCTTCTCCTGCGACACCGTAAGCACCTTTCGATGGGCGCCGTCTACGTGCTAGGACTTCAACACCTGGTGCCATCCGACGAGCTTGAATTAAGAAACCGGTATGTCCAATCATGCGATGATCTGGTCGTACCGCTAAGCCCTCGTGATGCCAGCCGCGAATTAAACTCTCTGAACTCTCTGGTTCGGTGAAGTTTCCCGATTCTTTCAGTGCTTCAGCGGTGGCCGAGAGTTGCGTGGTTGTTGCAACATAGGCAAGGAATACTCCGCCCGGGCGCAGCGCGGCGCTGGCTACTTCGATGCACTCCCACGGCTTTAACATGTCCAGAACTACCCGATCAAATTCACCAAGTTCGGTTTCATCTTGCAAGGAACCGACATTGACCTTCCAATTGGCCGGTAATCCGCCAAAGTAATTTGTGACATTGCTAGTTGCATTCTCGGCAAAGTCTTCACGTCGCTCTACTGAGTGCACAAAACCACCACTGCCGACCGCTCGTAAGAGTGAGATTGTTAAAGCCCCACTACCGACGCCGGCCTCGAGTACTCGAGCACCTGGATAAATATCGGCAAAGCCTAGAATCAAAGCGGCATCTTTGGGATAAACAATTGTCGCACCACGCGGCATTGTTAAAACATAATCTGAGAGCAAAGGCTTAAATGCCGTGAATTTCAAACCACCATTTGTTTCAAGAACACTTCCCTCTGGCAGACCAATTACGCTGTCATGAACAATCCAACCTTTATGGGTGTGCCACTCTTTACCCGCAGTTAAAGTAAAACTATAAAGTTTTCCTTTGTTGTCGGTGAGTTGCACGCGATCGCCATCAGCGAAAAAGCCAGGTTTAGACACGGCGCAATCTTATAAGCAGTAAGGTCGCCCCATGAGCGAGTTGCGCCTCTCACCTAGCCGCTTGGGTGATTTTATGAACTGCCCACAGCTCTATAAATATCGAGTTATTGATCGCTTGCCCGAGCCAC
>WLQV01000112.1 GCA_009697555.1 Actinomycetota bacterium
CCGATGTGGGGAGAATGAAGGCTCTCGATCATACGATCCTAAATTTAAGCTGAAACTAAGTTCTTGCGTGCAACTTCTACAAGTACTTTAAAAGTCTCTGGCTCATTTGTTGCTAATTCAGAGAGAACACGGCGATCAACTTCAACACCGGCTGCCTTCAACCCTTGGATGAAGCGGTTGTAGGTCAGTCCATTCTCACGGGCCGCCGCATTGATGCGCTGAATCCAGAGCTGACGGAAATCACCCTTCTTATCTTTGCGATCATTGAAGGCATAGATCATCGAGTGAGTGAGTTGCTCTTTTGCTTTCGCGTAGAGACGTGAACGTTGTCCGCGATAACCGGATGCACGCTCGAGTGTGGTGCGACGCTTCTTTGCGGCGTGGACGCCGCGCTTTACTCTAGCCATCTACCTGCACGCTCCTTATTTCAAGCCAAGCATGCGCTTGGCTGTTACTGCAATAGTTGGTTTCGCGGTTGCGTCTGCGCTAAGGCGACGGGTGACTCGCGAAGATTTGCGCTCGAGAAGGTGGCGCTTGCCAGCTCGCTCATGCATGATCTTTCCAGATCCAGTGACCCGGAAGGTTTTCTTCGCGCCACTATGAGTTTTCATCTTTGGCATTGCTATAAGTCCTCTCGTTACTCCGCTGATTCAGTTTCAGCTTTTGCTTTCTTAGCAGCACGCGCTTCTGCGACCGCTTCGTTCTTGCGCTTAGTAGGGCCAAGCACCATTGTCATATTTCGTCCCTCTTGTTTAGGGGCGAACTCAACAAAGGCAAACTCGGCGACATCCTCAACTAGTCGCTGCAATAACTTGTAACCCATCTCCGGACGAGATTGCTCTCGGCCACGGAACTGCATCGTCACCTTTACCTTGTCGCCACCACGAAGAAACTTCTCGATCTGATTCCGTTTGGTCTCATAATCGTGCGCTTCAATGCGGGGCTTTAACCGAACTTCCTTCACAATGATGTGAGTCTGGTTCTGTCGCGCTTCGCGTGCCTTCTGTGCGATTTCGTACTTGTACTTTCCGAAATCCATGATCTTGCACACTGGTGGAACGGCCTCTGGAGCAATCTCAACTAAGTCGAGACCAATCTCTTCTGCCATTCGCAGCGCAGTATCGATATCCACTACTCCAATTTGCTCGGCAGCTGCGCCGATCAAACGTACTTCTGGAACGCGAATACGATCGTTAATGCGGGTGTCGGTGGTGATATCTGCTCCTAGTCGTATCTGACCTGCGTCAGGGTTTGAAGTTTTTGCAACTAGTGGCGTAATTGATGCGCAAGAAATACCGCAAATCATGGACAGAAGAATCTCTGTCAGTGACGTACCAATTCGCCGAAGCGATAGAGGTGGGAGCGGTAACTCCTCTTGCAGTGATTACATCACTGGTCTGATGAGAAGGTTACCCGAAAGGGTGGATTGCTCAAAATCCGAGCGGGAAAGCGGGCTAAGCACCCATTCCATGGAGGCCGCCATCGACATGGAGAATCTCCGCAGTTGTCTTCGGCAGCCAATCTGAGAGAAGAACTATGACTGCTTGTGCCGCAGGAACTGGATCGGAAACATCCCAATGCATCGGAGATCGCGCATTCCATACCTCTTCAAATTCGGAGAAGCCTGGAATTGATTTCGCTGCCATTGTTTTGATCGGACCTGCTGCAACTAAATTCACGCGGATGTTCTCTTTACCTAAATCGCGCGCTAAGTAGCGAGAGGTTGATTCAAGCGCCGCCTTTGCAACGCCCATCCAGTCATATTTTGGCCAGGCCACAGTGGCATCGAAATCGAGTCCCACCACTGATGCACTTGATCCAAAGAGTGGCTTGGCTGCCATGGTGAGTGATTTCAAAGAGAAGGCAGATACATGCATCGCAGTAGCTACATCTTCCCAAGCGGTATTGAGAAAATTTCCACCGAGGGCACTCTCTGGCGCAAAACCAATCGAATGAACTACGCCATCTAAACCATCGACATGTTCTCTTACACGATCGGCCAGTGCTGCTAGATCTGTCTCTGATGTGACATCTAATTCAATGACTGGTGCAGGTTGTGGCAGGCGAGCACTTATGCGTTCGGTCAATCGCAATACTCGGCCATAGGAAGTCAGTAGCACTGTGGCGCCCTCTTCTTGAGCCAGCCGTGCTACATGGAATGCAATCGATGCATCGGTGAGAACGCCGGTTACCAAAATCTTCTTGCCAGTAAGTAGCCCCATTTAATGTCCCATTCCTAATCCGCCATCCACTGGAATAACTGCACCTGTGATGTAACTTGCTGAATCTGATGCCAAAAATGCCACCGCTTTACCGACCTCACTCGGTGCGGCAAAGCGCTCCAGCGGAATCGCAGCACTGATCTCTTGGCGACGTGCATCGGTGAGTACTGCGGTCATGTCGGTTTCAACAAAACCGGGCGCCACAACATTGGAGGTGATGCCACGACTTCCTAATTCGCGCGCAAAGGAGCGCGCCATGCCGATAACGCCAGCTTTGGTTGCCGAGTAATTGACTTGACCACCTGAACCAATGGAGCCAACGACCGAACCGATGAAAATCAAGCGACCGCGTTTGGCTTTAAGCATTCCCTTTGTTGCGCGACGGGCAACTCGAAAACTTCCGGTGAGATTGGTATCGACCACATCGGTGAAATCTTCATCAGACATCCGCATCACCAAGCCATCGCGAGTAATTCCAGCGTTGCAGACAATGATGGTGGCCAATCCATGTTCGGCCTCAATTGCCGCAAAGGCGGCATCAACGCTCTCGGTCGATGTCACATCCATGGCAACTGCAAAGTGTCCTTCAACACTCTCACCACTGCGAGAGGCAGCGATCACAGTAAAACCTGAACTTCGTAATTCGTTGGCAATAGCTAAACCAATACCGCGATTGCCCCCAGTAACAAGGGCGATCTCGCTCGCTGAAATATCAGACATAGGTAAAACTTACCTGTTACTCCCCCGTATCTAGGTATCCCTGCACGAATTCCGGCGAATTGCCCAACAAATTACCCGGGGAATTACAGGGTGCAGAGTGCACTAGCACCGCCTACGCTAGGGATATGGCCGATGAATTCTTTGACATTACTAGCGCACAGAAATCATTGAGTAATGATTTACCCGGTCGCCAACGTCGTTACTTCATCTCAATGATGATTCGTACCGCCTGTTTTATTCTCACTGTAATTCTGCCTAGCCCCTATCGCTGGTTCGCACTTGTCGGCGCCGTTGGCCTGCCATATTTTGCAGTGGTAATTGCTAATGCCGGGCGAGAAACAATCTCCCGCGGCGATGCTGTAATTACAGATAAACGTAAAAATCTCGAGTAGCGAGAGGGTTTAATAGGCAGATGGGACCCCGCCTTAAATCTCTCGCCGCAACCCTGGTCGCACTTCTTCTCGTTGCGCTCTGCCTCTGGGCGGCGCAATGGCAATATCACCGCGGAGTTGCACGGCACGCACTCAATACTCAAATTACTTCGCAAGTGAATTCTCCACCGGTGCCATTTGCCACGCTCCTTGCTGAACCACAATCTCACGAGTGGCAGAAGACGACTTTGAGTGGAAATTTTGTGTCGGGCAAACAGGTACTGCTTCGTAATCAATATTCCAACGGAGCCTTTGGCTATCACCTACTTCAACTATTTCAAGAAGTTGGCGGTTCAGAAATTTGGATCAATCGAGGTTGGATTGCCGCTGGCAAGAGCGCTGTAGCTGCGCCGCTTCTTCCAGAAGAAGACCTGGCTGATACAACCTTGATTGGCCGGGTAAGACTAGATCGCACTCTTCCCCATGGTTCATTCTTTGCACTGCCTACTCGAAATCAGAGTGGCCTTATCAAGCAGTGGAATGCGGCAAATTCCTTGACTACTCCCGCAGTTCCCTTTTACTTGGATTTACTCTCTACTTCATCGAAAAATTTGGTGCCGCAAAGTCCAGTTGAATTGCCAGAACTCAGCGATGGCCCACACATGGCATATGCCTTGCAGTGGATCTTCTTCGCTGGCTTAGTGCTTTACGGACGATTCTTAATTCGTCGCAGATAAATCTTGAC
>WLQV01000113.1 GCA_009697555.1 Actinomycetota bacterium
CTTGGCGTAATGAGCGGGCCACTTGTTCGCTCTAGTTATCGCGCCGGACGCCTTTATAAGCAGGCCATGGAAGCGCGCGTTGCACGTGGCTGATCTGGTCTATCCCCCAGTTATTGTTTCGCTGAAAACTTTCTGGAAATACCTTGGCTTAAAATTCACATTCACTGGTTCAGAGAATCTGCCAAAAACTGGTGGCGCAATTTTGGCTATGAACCATGTTGGATATTTAGATTTTGCCCTCATCGGCACTGCAGCACTTCCGGCCAAACGCTACATCCGATTTATGGCAAAGAAATCAATCTTTGAACATCCCATCGCTGGGCCCCTGATGCGCGGCATGCACCACATCAGCGTCGATCGCGATAATGGATCGGGCTCATTTGTCGCTGCGCTTCGCGCGCTACGCAGTGGTGAAATTATCGGAATCTTTCCCGAGGCAACGATTTCAGTGAGTTTTGAAGTCAAGGAAATCAAATCTGGTGCAGTGCGACTTGCAACTGGTGCCGGTGTTCCAATCATTCCTGCAGTTGTCTGGGGTAGCCAGCGAATTGTTACCAAAGGACTCAAGCCCAACTTCAAACGCAACCACTTCCCAGTCTTTGTGAAATTTGGCGCACCGCTCTACTTCACTAAAGATCAAGATATTGAAGCGTGTGAAAAGATTTTGCGAGACACCTTAATCTCACTTCTTCATGGAGTGCAGAGTGAATATCCCGATAGCCATGCTGGCGCACGCTGGGCTCCGCAGCGTCTTGGTGGAACGGCGCCTGCGCCGCTAAACTCCTGACCATGTTCGGACGCAAATCAAAATCAGAGAAGAATGCCGCACCGGTTAAGGGCCAAGAAGAGAAGAAGCCATTTCTCGGTGAGGTACGCGAGGCCTACCGCATTACTAAAGGCGTTCGCCCATGGATCACAGCTGCGATCGCAGCAATTTTCCTTGTCGTTTGGGTCATCGGACTTTTCATTGGTGTTGCTTTTGGCCATCCAGTTTATTTCGGCTTCATCTCAGTTCCGGTTGCACTTCTTGCCGCAATGTTCTTCTTCACTCGCCAAGCTGCATCTGCGGCCTACGTTGCAATTGAAGGACAACCTGGTGCAGGTGCATCGGTCTTGATGGCGATTCGTCGCGGCTGGGTCACAACCCCTGCTGTCAATGTTTCACGTAATCAAGACATGGTGCATCGCAGTGTTGGTCGCGCAGGCATTGTTCTTGTTGGTGAAGGTGGTCCTGGACTTCGCGCCCTCCTCAACGATGAGCGTCGCAAGACTGAGCGATTTGCACCTGGTGTGCCAGTGAATGAAATTATTGTCGGCGATAACGATGGCCAAGTGCCGCTTCGCAAATTACAGAAAGCTATGAAGAAGTACCCTAAGAAACTTTCAGCTAATCAGATGCGCGAAGTACGTGCTCGATTGCGTGCAGTCGGTGGATTGAATATTCCAATTCCTAAGGGACCAATGCCTAAGGGGCTCAAGGTTCCAAAGCGGTAAGTACCGAGCCACTTACTCGCTCGTGGATTCCTCGCCCATTTTCATCATAGGTAATCGCAGTAATAACGATCACTAGCAAAATCGTCCGAATTAATACTTGAAGCGGTGCAACTTGTCCGCCATCTGCAAATCGGACAACCTTAATCCGCAACAACTTCTGCCCTGCTGATGCCCCTTGCAGAGTGGTCAAGATCAGGATCTCAAAGAAGAAGATCGACAAGATCACGAAGGAGCGCTCACTGACTTGGCTATGCCGGGTCAAGAGATAGGCGGCGGCGTAGCTCATCAGCCAATCAATGGAGAGGGCGGCCACACGGCGCCCCATCCCTACTCGCGCAAAAGTCATAAGGCGAGCCTAGCGGGCAAGGCTTGCTCCCCTTTGGCCCGATTCTTAACACCGCCGTAACACAACGGTTGTGACATTTTCACCCTTCCGACCTACGCTTACGGCAGGAAATCAGGCTCAATGGCGAGTCGATTTGATTCCACTTTTCGGCTTCGTGGGCCATTAGGAGAAAAATGTTTAAGAACTCATCTGAAATTTTTGCTTACATTAAAAAAGAAGATGTGAAGCTCATTGATGTTCGCTTCACCGATCTTCCAGGCATCCAACATCACTTCAACGTTCCAATCGAATCATTCGATGAAGCAGTCTTCACCGATGGCTTGATGTTCGATGGTTCATCCATTCGTGGTTTCCAATCAATTCACGAATCAGACATGAAATTGCTTCCAGTTCCAAGCTCAGCATTTATCGATCCATTCCGCGATGAGAAGACACTCGTCATTCTCTTCTCGGTACATAACCCAGTCGATAACACTCCTTATAGCCGTGACCCTCGTGGCATCGTTGCTAAAGCCGTTGACTACTTGAAATCCACTGGAATTGCTGACACTGCATTCTTCGCACCTGAAGCTGAGTTCTATGTCTTTGATCGCGTTCGTTTTAAGACTGGAATGAATGAGTCGTACCACGAAGTTGACTCATACGAAGGTGCATGGAATACCGGAATTAAGGAAGATGCCGATGGCACTCCTAACCGCGGTTACCGCACTCGCATCAAGGGTGGTTACTTCCCGGTTTCACCAACTGATCAATTCGCAGATCTTCGCGACAAGATGGTTATGGAACTCGGTCGCGCTGGACTTCTCGTGGAGCGTTCACACCACGAAGTGGGAACTGCCGGTCAGATGGAAATCAACTATCGCTTCTCTGACATTTTGCAGGCCGGCGATGATGTTATGAAGTTCAAATACATCATCCGCAACGTTGCCTGGCAAGGTGGCAAGACTGCAACCTTTATGCCAAAGCCACTCTTCGGTGACAATGGTTCAGGTATGCACGTGCACCAATCACTCTGGAAAGATGGCAAGCCGCTATTTTTCGGTGATGGTTATGGCGATCTCTCAGACATGGCACGTTGGTATGTCGGTGGCCTGCTCAAGCACGCGCCATCACTTCTCGCATTCACCAACCCAACTGTTAACTCATACCGCCGCCTAGTGCCAGGTTATGAAGCGCCAGTGAACTTGGTTTACTCCGCTCGTAACCGCTCTGCATGTATTCGTATTCCGATTACCGGTAAGAGCCCTAAGGCAAAGCGCATCGAATTCCGTTGCCCAGATCCATCATCAAATCCATACCTCGCATTCGCAGCAATGTTGATGGCAGGTATCGATGGAATTGAGAATCGGATCGAGCCACCAGCTCCAGTTGATAAGGATCTCTACGAACTCGAAGGCGCAGAAGCAGCCGCAATTCCACAAGTTCCAGGATCACTTGATGAAGTACTCAACAACTTGGAGCGTGACAATGCCTTCCTTACAAAGGGCGGCGTATTCACTCAAGATCTCATTGATACATGGATCGAATTCAAGCGTAAGCAAGAAGTGGATTATGTACGTTTGCGTCCACATCCTGCAGAGTTTGAGCTCTACTTCGACATCTAAGTCGTAATCCGTTTACGAAAGGCCCTCGAGAGATCGGGGGCCTTTCGCTTTACACAATCACATCAATAAACCAACTCTTCTTTGAATTTGGAGCAATCAACTTGCAGGTGAATTTCTTGCTTAACAATTGATGGAGCTCTTTCGGAGTCTGTGGCACTTTGGCTTGTGAGACTAGAAATCGAGTTACTTCCCCGCGAGTGAGTTTCGACATGTGAGTGATCACTTTCAACTGACCAATTACATTCTTGAAGACCCGAATTCCCACTGTGTTCGATGGATTAGGCGTCCAGACTGTTGCGTAAGTAGAAGATCTATTATCAACAATGAGTTCCTCATCTAAGCCGGCTAGTGCAAGTGAAAGTGGCTTCTTCCAAACCGATGGCTCAATTTTGAATTTGTAATAAGGAATTAAATCAGTTAACTGAAGTACACCAAATGCAGCCGAGAAAATAAGAATTGACTTGTTGGCACGGACTTGAGCGGCACTCGATAGTGATGAATAGTCGAGGGCTTGATAGAGAAC
>WLQV01000114.1 GCA_009697555.1 Actinomycetota bacterium
AGACCGGCAATATTGTTAAAGAGGCTAAGGCCTCTGAACTTCTCAATGATCCAGCAGTTAAAGCTGCCTATCTTGGAACCGGCGCTTAATTTAGCGCTGGGCAAGAATCAAACAGGTAATACGAGCAGTACAAGTACGCTCACCAGCTTCGTTACTAATAACCACTTCGTAACTGCAGAGTGTTTTACCTAATGTAATTGCAGTTGCTACGCCTGTAACAATTCCTGATGTAGCAGCTTTGTGATGGGTCGCGTTGATGTCGACGCCAACTACTCTGCGATCTGGCCCGGCATGCAAGTGGGCACCGACTGAACCAAGACTTTCGGCGAGGACTACGTTTGCGCCACCGTGCAGCAGACCAAAGGGTTGAGTATTTCCCTCTACTGGCATTGTGCCCACTAGGCGTTGTGGAGTTGCTTCAATGATCTGGATTCCCATTTTTGCATCGAGTGCGCTGAGTCCGCGCTCCTGCATTTTCTTCATGACTTCTAGGAAGTTCTCGCTCGTGCTCATGCGCAAATCCTATCGCGCGTAACTAGACTCACCTCTTATGGCCGATAAATTGCTCTTGATTGATGGCCATTCCATGGCCTATCGCGCATTTTTCGCCTTGCCTACCGAGAATTTCACAACAGCCAGTGGCCAACACACCAATGCAATCTACGGCTTTGCCACCATGTTGATCTCGCTTTTAAAAGAGGAGAAGCCAACCCACATTGCTGTGGCATTTGATGTTTCTCGCAAAACTTTTCGCACCGAAATGTTTCCTGAGTACAAAGCCAATCGCGCTAAAACTCCTGATGAGTTTCGCTCGCAGATGTCTTTCCTCAACGAGTTAGTGAGTGCATTTGGGATTCGCCAATTTGCCCAGGAGGGCTTTGAAGCAGATGACATCATCGCGACGCTGAGTGTGAAAGCCGGAAAAGAGAAGTTGCAAGTGCTGATCTGTACCGGTGATCGCGATTCTTTCCAATTAGTTAATGAGAACACCACGGTCTTGTATCCCAAGCGCGGCGTCAGTGATTTATCACGAATGACACCAGATGCAGTGCTGACGAAGTATGGCTTAACACCGGAGCAGTACCCAGATTTTGCAGCCCTTCGCGGTGACCCCAGCGATAACTTGCCCTCGATTCCTGGCGTTGGTGAGAAGACTGCGACCAAGTGGATTGTTGATTTTGGTTCGCTCACTGCCTTGATTAAAGATGTAGATAAAGTCAGCGGCAAAGTCGGTGAATCACTTCGCGAGAACATCGATATTGTCTTGCGCAATAGAGAGCTGACTCAGCTGCGACATGATGTCGTCTTGGATACAACCTTGAGTGATCTTAAGTGGAACGGGCCAAATGTAGAGCTGCTCGATCCTTTATTTGAACAACTTGAATTTAGAACTCTGAAAGAGCGAGTTGCCGGCATCCTGGGCGTGAAGAGCGCACCAAAGGCGAGTGCACCTATGGCCGGACTCTTTGATTCTGAAACGGTAAGTGAGCCACTCAGTGCCGAGGAAGTGAGCAAAGCAATCGCGGCGGCCAATGGCGAGATTGCACTTGGTTATGAAATTGAAGGCGAAGCGCTCCTGCGGTATTGCGTTGCAACCGGAGATGGCAAAACCTTCAATGTCGAAGGAGATAAATTCGGACCATGGTTATCTGATCCATCAATCAAGAAAGTTCTCCACGATGGCAAGGCGCTCTCTCGGATAGCACCAGTTGCTGGAATTGCTTTCGATACTAGTTTGGCGGCATACCTGCTCAATCCTGGCGTTCGCAGCCAAGAGCTCACTGACATCGTTTCCAAGTGGGGAAGTGGTCAGACTCTGCCGCCAGCAGATTCTGCAGAGTTTCTCACGCAAGGCACTGCCGCCCTACTTGGCCTACATGGAAATTTAGAGAAAGAGTTGAATGAGAAAGGTTTGCTCGCCCTCTATCGCGACTTAGAACTTCCAGTTGCCGATTTATTGGCGGTAATGGAGCGCCGTGGAATTGCAGTAGATCAAGCCGCGCTGGTTGGACTACAAGATTTCTTCACCGGCGAAGTCAACCGCGAGACCGCTCAGGCGCATTCAATTGTGGGCCATGAATTTAATTTGGCCTCACCCAAGCAATTGCAAGTAGTCCTCTTTGATGAATTGAAATTGCCGAAGACCAAGAAGATCAAGACTGGCTACACCACCGATGCCGAATCTTTAGAGTGGTTGATGAGCACTACTTCACATCCGTTATTGGCTGCTCTCTTGCGGGTTCGCGAGACTTCAAAGTTGAAGACCACGGTTGCAGGTCTGATTGAGTCGATCGCCACTGACGGCAGAATTCACACGCACCTACAGCAGACAGTGGCAGCAACTGGGCGCCTCTCATCGGTTGGACCAAACCTGCAGAACATTCCCGTTCGCACCGAAGAGGGTCGGCGAATTCGTGAATGTTTCGTCGCAGCAGATGGCTACTCACAATTACTCACCGCCGATTACAGCCAAATCGAGATGCGCATCATGGCCCACCTATCTCAAGATAAAGAGTTACTTGCTGCATTTCACTCGGGTGAAGATTTACATAGCAGCGTTGCGGCAATTGTCTTTGGCGTTGCAGCAACCGATGTAGATCCCGAAATGCGCCGCAAAATTAAGGCGATGTCCTACGGCTTGGCATACGGGCTCTCAAGTTATGGCTTAAGCGCACAATTGGGGATCTCTCCAGGTGAAGCGCAATCGCTGATGGATACCTACTTCCTTCGCTTTGGTGGCATTCGCGATTACCTACAACGGGTAGTTGAGGAAGCGCGCAAAGTTGGGTACACCGAAACTGTGTTGGGGCGTCGCCGTTATTTGCCTGATCTCAATCACGACAATAGGCAACGACGAGAAGTTGCAGAACGTATGGCACTCAATGCACCGATCCAAGGCTCTGCCGCAGACATTATTAAAGTAGCAATGCTCAATGTTGAGAAGGCGATTACCGCAGCTGGTCTGAAGGCTCGGATGTTGCTACAAGTTCATGATGAATTAATTTTTGAAGTCAACGAGAATGAAATTGAGAGACTCAGTGAGATTGTGCGACTTCAGATGGGTTCGGCTTATCCACTCAATGCACCGCTAGAGGTAAATATTGGAATTGGTAGCAGCTGGAATGCTGCGGCGCATTAACTATTCTGCGAGGGTAGATCTGAGATCGCATCTGCCACTTCAGATTGGGTAGGTATCCGATCCGCGGCTTTGAGGCGCCCTTTACCGAGTGAGAGAACGAGAAAGCCAATTCCGACCGCAACAGAAGTAAGTGCTAAACAGAACCTGGGTGAAAGATTTTTAGAGATCACACCACCTAATGCGGAGCCGATCGCAACAAAACTTCCCTCAACACTCCATAGCCAACCAAGTGCTGACGTCGCAGTGCCCGATGGTCGGACCGCTTCCATGACCTCCCAATAGAAAATCTGAATTGCACCACCGAAGAGTCCAGTGATTGCGCAGACAAGTGCCATGCTCCATCCCGGATATGTGATTGCAAGGGGAATCGTGGCAAGGAACCAGAAGAAATAAGTGGCACGCATTGCACGCCAAGCAGATGCACGATTGGAAACAAGTCCAGCGACTAATCCACCAGTGATATTGCAAATACTCATGGCTCCGAGAATCCATGCAGTGCGATTGGGAACATGTTCGAGAGTGGCAAATGCCGGTACCGCTACATTGAAAGCGCCCCAACCTAAACCAAGGAAACACCCTTCCAACATCAAAACCTGCATTGCTTTATTGCGCCAGACTCCAGCAATTCCTGATTCGCGCACTTCAGGTACCCAATTTCGCGAGGCGCGAGAGAAGGCCAAGCCAATTCCACCGGTGAAAATTAAAATTGAACAGACAATAAAGGGCGATTGCGGATATTTTGAGAGTGAGAGTGCCGTTGCCACAACTGGCCCGAGCACTTGAGCAGCATTGAGGGATGAACTATCCATTGCATAAGCAGTG
>WLQV01000115.1 GCA_009697555.1 Actinomycetota bacterium
GGCCAGCAAGTACTTCCAATGGCAGTGTTCCGCCCGCAGAAATTACCCAGCCAACGTTGGCCATGATTGCAATCAAAGTGCCAGCAATAACAAAGCGACCACCAGGGAAAATTACGGGGCGAGTAGTCATCAACTCTTGCAATTTCAAGAAGGTAATAATCGAACCGCTAAAGGAGATGCAACCAACAACAACAGTGAAGACAGTGGCAATTACCTCAGCAACAGTTGCGCCATCTCCTAAGTGGAGGTATTCAACAATTGCAACGAGTGCTGCTGCGCCACCACCGACACCATTAAAGAGTGCGACAAGTTGTGGCATCTGTGTCATCTGCACCATGCGCGCGGCTGGCACACCGATAACTAAACCAAATGCGATCGCAGCAAGAATTGCTGGCAGGTGATTGATGTGGCCAGTTCCACCGCCGTAAACAAAAATGACAACTGTTGCGATCGTGGCACCGAGTGCACCGATCAGATTTCCACGGCGCGCACTGCGAGGGGAGGAGAGTCCTTTGAGCGCAAGAATAAAGCAGACTGCTGCGACTAAACCGATGAGATCGTAGAGATTGCGACTCATTTCTTCTTACCTTTGAACATTTCCAACATGCGATCGGTGACAACAAAGCCACCAACCATGTTGACTGTCGCAAGAACGATCGCAATCAGCGCCAGAGTTAATTCCAAGTTAGTGGTGCTGTGATCTGCGACGACAATTGCACCGACGAGAATCACACCGTGAATTGCATTAGCACCACTCATCAGTGGGGTGTGCAGAGTTGTAGAAACTTTCGAGACCACTTCAAAGCCAATAAAGACGGCGAGTACAAAGATCGAGAGAAGTGCTAAACCATTACTCATGCTTTGCCTCCTGGAGTGCGTCGTTCGCCGCCATGTGTCACTGCTGAGCCATTGATAATTTCATCGTCGAAGTTGAGATCAAGTGATGCTGCAACGCCATCTGCCGCAGGTTTTGTAAGAAGAGTGAGGAGATTGACCACGTTGCGTGAGTAGAGCGAGGAGGCGTGGAATGGCAATTGGCTCGGAACATCTTTGCCGCCCCAAATCTTTACGCCACCATCGGTAATAACAATCTCGCCAGGCTTTGAACCTTCAACGTTGCCGCCACTTTCAGCTGCAAGATCAACGATGACTGTGCCAGGTGCCATTGCATCGACCATCGCCTTTGTTACCAAGCGAGGTGCGGTGCGACCAGGAACAGCGGCAGTAGTAATAAGGACATGTGACTTTGCGATGTAGGGAGTAAGGAGCTCGCGTTGCTTGGCAGCGCGCTCTTCAGTCATCTCACGCGCATAACCGCCGGCACCTTCGAGCGCTTCTAGCTCCAGAGTAATAAATGTGGCGCCCATCGACTTCACTTCATCGGCCGAAGATGGACGAACATCGTAGGCAGAGACAACTGCGCCAAGGCGGCGGGTAGTTGCAATTGCTTGCAGACCAGCAACACCGGCGCCGAGTACGAGAACTTGTGCGGGAGTAACAGTTCCAGCTGCAGTCATTAAGAGTGGAAAGAATCGTGGTGAGAGTTCGGCGCCAACGAGGGCTGCGCGATAACCGGCGCAGAGCGCTTGCGAGGTGAGCGCATCCATAGATTGCGCGCGCGAAATCCGGGGAACTAATTCAAGTGAGAAGGCGCTTACGCCAGCTTTGACTGCGGCATTGATCGAATCTGTTCCAGTAAGTGGCGATAAGAAAGAGATCGTGACTGCGCCGCGCTTGAGTTGGCCAATCTGCTCTGGTGTGAGGCTAGAAACCGAGAGGACTACATCGGCGCTCGCGAGAACATCACCATTTACTACCTGCGCGCCAGCGGCAGTGAATTCTTTATCGCTAGCTTGGGAATGAACTCCGGCACCTGATTGCACAATAACTTCGTGGCCAAGTTTCGTTAATTTATTGACGATATCTGGAACGAGGGCAACGCGCATTTCGCCTTGGCGAATTTCAGTTGGGACTACGACGCGCATTCGCGAAATCTATCGCAATAATTGGAAAATCGGCGAACGAATTCTCAGGAACCCTTAATTTCACCGCGTACTAGGTGGTAAAGCAGGGCTTGAATCGTGCTGCGACGATGAAATGCTTCACGCCATACAACCGAACGTGCCCCATCAATTACATCAGCGCTGACTTCTTCACCGCGGTGGGCTGGTAAGCAATGCATAAATATTCCATCACCTGCTGCAAGATTCATTAATTCATTTGTCACAGAATATGGGGCTAGCGCTCTTATTTTTTCGGCACGTTCTGCTTCTGGATCTCCCATAGACATCCAGACATCGGTGTAGATGACGCTGGCATCGGTAGCAGCGCTTTCAGCAGAATCGGTAAGTTCGATCGTTGCACCAGTGCTCTTTGCAATCTCTTGCGCCTTTGCAACTACTGCAGCATCCGGTGCCCACTTACCACTCGGTGTTGCTGCAACAACATGTGCACCCATAATTGCGCCCATTGTTAGCCAGGCATGTGCCATGTTATTTCCATCGCCCAGGTAGGCGAATTTGCGGCCAGAGATGTCTTTGCCAAATGTTTCGCGGATGGTGAGCCAATCGGCGAGAAGTTGGGTTGGGTGATCATCATCGGTAAGTGCATTAATCACTGGAATGCTCGCGTTGGCTCCGAGTTCTTCAACGTCGCCTTGAGCAAAGGTGCGAACAATCAATGCATCGCAGTAACCAGAAATAATTTTGGCAGTATCAGCAATGGTTTCACCACGTCCAAGTTGGAGTTCATCGCCGCGGATAAAGATAGGAGTGCCACCTAAATGCGCAACAGCGCTCTCGGAGGCAAGGCGGGTACGGGTGGATGGCTTATTCATGTAGATAGCGACGGTGCGATTTTTCAGCGCCTCGCTCTTTGAGAGTGGATGCTGCGCAAATTCGGCAGCGGTATCCAAGATCATCTCCACGTCGACGCGACGCAGATCGGATGTGCGAAGTAGGTCCTTCATTTGAATAGTCTACTCAATGCGAAGTAACCTTTGGCTATGGGTTTTTTCCGCAGAGATCAGAGCGAAGATACCGATGTACTCACGCGTCCAGAGACCTCAACCGGCGATGGTGATCACGAACGCTTTGCGCATTACGTGAAGAAGAATCAGGTGATGGAAGCTGCAGTCAATGGAAAGATGGTGGAAGCCCTCTGCGGAAAGAAATGGATTCCGTCACGCGATCCGGAGAAATTTCCGATCTGTCCCACCTGTAAAGAAATTCACGCAGGGCTGTGACCAGGATCTGACGACAAGTAACGCTGCGCAATAACTGCGAGTGCACCACCAATAATTGGCGAGAGTAAATAGAGTGCAGCATTGGTGAAATGCCCACTTACAACTGCAGGCCCGAGCCAACGTACTGGATTAAATGATGCGCCAGTTGTTGCACCAAACGCCAGAATCTGAACCACGATAACTCCTGCGATCGAGATTGCAATTGTGTGAGGCGTTAAATTGCGATGTGGATCGGTTGCAATAAAGATGGTGATAACAAGAATAAATGTCAGAACTGTTTCGATAATGAAACCCATAAGGAATGTGACACTAGGTGCAAGTGAAGTGACACCATTATTGAATTGTCCGGCAACAGCTTGAGTGAAAACTAATCGAATCGCGAGAGCGGCAAGAAGTGAACCAAGAATTTGGGCGGCTACATAAGCAAGGAAATCGTTAAACCACATCCGTTTTGCCAAGAGAAAGGCAAAGGAAACTGCAGGATTGAGATGAACGCCAGAGATCGGCCCAATCGTGATAATCATGATTGCAACTGCAATTGCAGGGGAGAGTGCGATTCCCATAAATGAAACTTTGCCGTTAACGATCACACTAGTCGCTGCAGTGATCAGAATAAATGTGCCGACCAATTCCAGAGTCGCTCTCTTGATCAATGACTCGCTCATGTTCTGCTCCTTGAAACTCGATTAACGATCGATGATTA
>WLQV01000116.1 GCA_009697555.1 Actinomycetota bacterium
CATCGAGATGTTGCTGCATGTCATAAATTCCAGCAAGTGCGATTCCTACCGCCTTGCGCCCAAAGCCCGGCATACTCGCACCTGGCATGTCAAAGTTAGTGACTACATCGGTAATTGCACGCATCGCCTCATTCGGTGCCATCTCGAGGGCAGCACCCAACATGTTGCGATAGAAGATCATGTGGAGATTCTCATCGAGAGCAATTCGCTGCAGCATGCTCTCGCAAATTGGATCATCCGAGATAAGGCCAGTGTTGCGGTGAGAAATTCGTGTCGCTAACTCTTGGAATGAAACATAAGCAACGGTATGCAACATGTCGCCTTCATACGGTGTTTGGTAACCAATCGACATGTGCGCCATACGAAGATCTTCTAATTCAACAGGATCCACGCCGCGAGTTGCCATCAAGTAATCGCGCATGACAATGCCATGGCGATTTTCTTCCGCAGTCCAACGTTCGATCCAATTACCCCAGGCGCCATCACGACCCATCGCAATAGCAATTTCAGTGTGATAACTCGGTAAGTTATCTTCAGTAAGTAAATTAAGTACCAGTGAATCTTGCGCAACCGCACTCAATCGAGAGTCTTTTGCTTCCCATGCATCGCCGTTGAGCGGGCCGGCATAGTTGCGACCTTCCGACCACGGGACATACTCGTGCGGATACCAGTCTTTTTGAATTTTCAGGTGGCGCTCTAGTTCGACCGCAACGACAGGTTCCAAATCACGAATTAGCTGTGAAAGTAATTTTGGATCAAAGGCCGCCATGTCCAAACTCTAAGTGCTCAGACGCACTACTGACGAGTTATTGATTCTCCTGAGCCCGCTTTATTGCTTGTGTCGCGCGCCACTTGGCAATTTCACCATGATTTCCACTCAGTAGTACTTCGGGAACTTCTATGCCACGCCAATTGGCTGGCTTTGTGTAATTGGGATATTCCAAGAAACCATCTTCATTATGTGACTCCTCAGCAAGTGATTCTGGATTTCCCAGCACACCAGGAATCAGTCGAGTGATCGCTTCTATCATCACCATCGCTGCAACTTCCCCGCCACCGAGTACATAATCACCGATCGAAACTTCACGAACGCTAATTCCTTGAGCGCGATAATGATCTGTGACGCGTGAATCAATTCCCTCATAACGACCACAAGCAAAAACAATCTGCTCTGCTTGAGATAGTTCTTGCGCCATTGCTTGGTTAAATTTCTTTCCAGCCGGCGTAAGGATGATTAATTCACTCTTGCTTGAAAGAATTGGATCGAGGGCGGCTCCCCAAACTTCAGCCTTCATAACCATTCCTGCGCCGCCACCATAGGGAGTGTCATCGACGCTCTTGTGATTGCCATCGGCAAAGGCGCGTAAATCATGAATTGCAATCTCAATTAGGCCAGCAGATTGTGCCTTGCCCAGTAATGAGAGCTTTAAAGAATCGAAGTACTCAGGAAATATTGTGACTGCTTCTAACTTCATTTCACAACACCATCAATACTTGGTGGAATCACTATTACTTTGCGGGCCACGACATCAACGTGTGGAACTAGCTGCTGCACAAAGGGAATGAGTACTTCGCCACTTGCAGTTGCAATAGATAAGACATCTTGACCAGGCAGGTTGAGAACATCGGTTAATTCACCGAAGAGTTCGCCACTTTCTAGAAATGCTTGGCAGCCAATGAGTTGCATGACGTGATACTCATTTGGTGCAGATTGTTCGGTGATATCTACATCGGCATAGAGCAAAGTATCGCGAAGGGCTTCAACGCCATTTCGATCGGTGACTCCAGCAAAACCAAGAAGCAGAGTCCCGTTATGGAGGCGATGTGACGTGATTGTTAAATCGCCACGAGTATCTGTCTGCACGCGAGCGCCAATTGCAAAACGCAATTGCGGTTCATCGCTGCGCACTTCAATCGTGGCTTCACCGGCAATGCCGTGAGCGCGACCAATTCGTCCCACGAGCAGACGCATCTTCGTACTTAGCGAGCTTCGTCGGTCTCAATCAAATCAACGCGAACTGAACGTCCAGCAATCGCGCTAACAACGGTGCGCAGCGCTTTAGCGGTACGACCATTTCGACCAATAACCTTGCCAATGTCCTCTGGATTAACGCGAACTTCTAGCGTTGTGCCACGACGATGGTTCTTCTCCTTGACGACAACATCATCAGGATTATCAACGATTCCCTTAACTAAATGTTCGAGGGCTTCATCCATCATTACTCAGCTGCGCCTTCGGTAGCTTCAGCAACTGCTTCAGCGGCAGGTGTTTCTTCAACAACTGGTGCCTCAACAACTGCTTCTGCAACTGGAGCCTCTTCTGCAACTGGTGCGGCAGGTGCTTCTTCAACTACTGGAGCAGCTTTAGCAGCAAGCTTCTCTTGCGCCTTCTTCTTCAGTGTTGTTGCGCCCTCTTTTGGCTCTTCCATTGCTTGCTTCACAGCTGCTTCGTATGCAACGCGCTTTTCAGGGCGTGCTGGTGCAACGCGAAGTGTGCCTTCAGTTCCAGGCAAACCTTTGTGCTTCTGCCAATCGCCGGTGATCTTCAATAGCGCCTCTACAGCTGCTGTTGGAAGTGCACCAGTCTTGAGCCAATACAAGGCACGGTCAGAGTTAATCTGAATTAGTGATGGCTCTTCCTTAGGTGAGTAGCGGCCAATCTCTTCAATCGAGAGACCGTTACGTGCCTTACGGGAATCGGTAACGACAATACGGAAATAAGGTGTGCGGATTTTTCCAACGCGCATTAAACGAATTCTTGTAGCCAAGAAAATTACTCCTAATAATTAGTTGTTAGATGTCACTTCTCGCAGCGGGGTGCGCGATCGATGTCTATCCAACTTGCGGAATTTCTGATGTGTCAGGGGTAGAGGGCCCTGTCACAGGTGGCCAATCTTGCCATTCCAGCGCTCAGATACGAAATCGGCGACTAGTCGCCCTCTTCCGCCGCTCGTTTCGCAGGATTTCCCGAGCGAGATTTCTTCTTCGCAGGTTGGGCCTTTGCAGGAGCTCGCCCTGCACCCGGTGGCAGCATCGCTCCCATTCCCGGCGGCATTCCAGCTGGCACTCCACCATTGCGCACTTGCTTCATCATTTTTACTGCAGCGCTAAATCGATCAACCAAATTATTTACCTCTGACACTGCGCGACCACTTCCCCGCGCAATTCGTGCCCTGCGCGAACCATTGAGAATCTTCGGATCACGGCGCTCACTGGGTGTCATTGATTGCACGATCGCTTTCTGGCGAATTAAGTCGTTGTCATCAATGTTTTCAATCTGCTTCTTCATTGCTCCAGCACCTGGCAACATGCCGATGAGCTTTGACATTGAACCCATCTTCGACATTGCCTGCATCTGCTCAAGGAAGTCTTCTAATGTGAAATCTTCGCCCTTGATGAATTTCTCTTCTAACTTTGCAGAAGTTTCGCCATCAAATGCTTTCTTGGCACTCTCTGCCAATGTCGCAACATCGCCCATGCCCAGAATGCGTGAGGCCATGCGATCGGGATAGAAGAGATCAAAGTCAGTGAGTTTTTCACCGGTGGATGCAAACATAATGGGACGCTTTGTCACGCTTGCGATAGACAGCGCTGCGCCGCCGCGAGTATCACCATCGAGTTTGGTTAGTACAACCGCATCAAAACCCACACCATCCATAAATGCCTTGGCGGTGCGCACCGCATCTTGACCCACCATTGCATCTACGACAAAGAGAATTTCATCTGGTGTAACTGCATCGCGAATCGCAATTGCTTCCGACATCAGCGCTTGATCTACACCTAGACGTCCTGCAGTATCAACGATCACGATGTTATGCAATTTGCTCTGGGCAAATTTGATGCCATCTCGAGCAACTTCAATTGGATTACCTAAACCATTGCCAGGCTCTGGCGCAAAGACGGGAACTCCAGCATTAGATCCGACAACTTGTAATTGCGTTACC
>WLQV01000117.1 GCA_009697555.1 Actinomycetota bacterium
ACCTTCATGCAATTAATGGATTCATTAGAGAATCTCATTGCAGCGCATCCACAAACGTCATTCCTTGGCGCACATGTGGGTTGCTATGCTGAAAATCTTGGCTGGGTTGCGCGCATGCTCACCGCTTATCCAAATTTCTGTGTTGATTTAGGCGGACGAGTTAGCGAGATCGGTCGCAAGCCCAGTGAAACAAAGAAGTTTGTGGAAACCTTTTCTGATCGCATTCTCTTTGGTACCGATGATTTTCCACCTACTCGCAGCGGTTATCGCACCTTCTTTAGATTCCTAGAAAGTGATGATAAAGATTTCTCCTACGATCCAGAGCATGAAATACCGCGCCAAGGAAATTGGACGGTATCTGGACTCAATCTTTCCCACGATGTTTTGGAGAAGGTTTATCGCACTAATGCGCTGGGTTTATTAAAGCTTCATTAGTGGCGCAGGGCGCAAATTCATTCCAGCTGCACGATAGATATCATCGATCATCGCAGCATTCTTAAGGGAATCTTCGACTCCAGTAAGAACAGTATTTGTGCCAC
The DNA here is from genome assembly GCA_009697555.1 of Actinomycetota bacterium. Taxonomy (GTDB): domain Bacteria; phylum Actinomycetota; class Actinomycetes; order Nanopelagicales; family Nanopelagicaceae; genus WLQV01. The sequence goes on from WLQV01000117.1 coordinate 540, forward strand.
GAATAAAGCCGGCAAATGCCTGTAATTGATAGGAATAGGTGGAGATTCTTCCTAGGTACTCTGTGCGCTCTTTGCCGTTTACGGTGACAATTACACGGTCATCTAAACCAGGCAGGACATAAGAGGGAACCTTAATACTTCCCTTTGTACCGGTAATAATGCATTCATTCTGTAGGTGAGTGAAATCTAAATCGCAATGGCCAGTTCCAGTTGCACCATTCTTGTACTTCAATTCAACAGTCATCATTTGATCGACTCCCGGTGAGAATTCTTTAGCTTTAGCACTGACGACAGTTGGCTCTTCACCAAAGAGTGCAAGACCCAAGTGACGCTGCATGTGAATGGTGTAGCAACCCATGTCCATCATGGCACCGCCCGCTAAATCCAATTGGTAGCGAATGTCGCTCTTATCGGAGACTGGTCCAGCTAAATCTGCATACACACTTGTGATCTCACCAATCTCGCCAGACTTCGCAATCTCAATTGCGCGCTGATTTGTTGGGTGGTAGCGGTTATGGAATGCCTCCATAATTTTCGTCGAAGATTTGCGTGCAACATCAACTTGCCACTGAACTTCGGCTAGGTTGCTGCCGAATGGCTTCTCGGAGAGAATATGCTTTCCCGCATTAAGGGCTTGGATATTCCAAAATCCGTGATGTGAATTAGGAAGACCGTTATAGATAACATCGATATCAGGATCGTTGATGACCTCTTCATAACTTCCGTAAGCCTTCTCAATCATCCATTGCTGGGCAAAAACTTCTGACTTTTGGAGATCTCGAGCGCCAACTGCAACTAACTTATGGTTAAGGGCAAGAGCTGGAATACAGATCGCAGCAGGTGCAATGCGCGCCGCCCCCAGTAATCCAATGCGAAGTACTTGTGGCTCTGATGTTGCGCTCATGGCGAACTCCTGATTCTTAGCGAAGAAATAGTGCAGTTAAACGTCTAGTTGTGAAATATAGTCCACCGACGATCATTACGGTGAAGTAGAGCAAATGGCCAAGCAGTCCTATTCCAATGTTTCCTAATGTCAGATCTCGAATCATTGAAATTGCTTGCCAGAGGGGCAGCGCCTTAATTACTCCCTGCAGCCAACCAGGAAAGACAGTGAGGGGATAGAGCGAGCCAGAGAAGAGAAATAACGGCAACATAATGATGTTGATGAAATCCATCTGTTGGTGTGACTTGATGTAAGAAGTCACTCCCATGCCTACCGATGCAAAGCCAAAGGCAATAATCACGGCACCAGGCACTGCAAGAATTCCCCACCAACTCGGTATTAATCCCAGCGGTGTCACAACGATCATAAATCCCATCGCATAAATCAAGCCACGTAGAAGTGCCCAGACGATCTCACCGAGTGCAACATCTAGTGTTCCCATCGAAGTAGTCAACATTGATTGGTAGAGCATGTCTTCGCGCAATTTCCAGAAAACATTCCAGGTTGAGTCATAAATTGCGCCATTCATGGCACTCGTTGCGAGTAAGCCTGGCGCCAAATACATGGCATATGTAACAGATTGGCCATTACCTGTTGAAACTGTCCCAACAAACTTTTGCAATCCATAGCCAAAAGCAAAGAGATAGAGAACTGGTTCTAGGAATCCCGATAGAACTACGAGCCAGGTAGATTGTTTAAAAGCGATCCAGCTTCGCTCAAGTGAGGCATGCGCGCGTCCCGAGTAAACACCTTCGGCAAATTTACCGACTCTTCGTTCGGCGATGGCAACTGCGGATTCAATAAACATTAGCGCGCCAATCGATAAGTGAATCGTCGAAGTGCAAGTGTGAGTCCGATAACAATAGGAATAAAGAGAAAAATAAAGTGCACTAGGAGAATTCTTCCAGCTATTGAATGTCCGTAAGTGAAATAACGTCCCAGTTCTGTTGCGTGCCAGAGCGGTGATATCCAACCAAACCAGCGAACTGCCATAGGCAGAGTATTAAGTGGATAAAAAGTGCCAGAAAAAAGGAAGAGCGGCATGATCACGAAGCGATTGATTATTACAAACATCACATCTGCTTTTTCGGCATATGCAGCAACTGCCAACATCATTGCGCCAAAACTCGCTCCAGCAAATAGAGCAGCGGGAATGGCCAGCCACGCTTTGCCAGAAGGAAGGGCATGGAAAGGAATAAGACTCAGGAAGTAGATAAGTATTGAAGAAAGGGTACGAACAAGAGCCGAGATAAAAATCCCAATTCCAATTTGGTTGCCAGTCAGTGGCGTGGCATTCATTGCAAAGAAGGTTTTATGCCACCGAAAGCCCTCCATTGTTGGCCAGATTGTTTCATCCATAGCTGATTGAATCGCAGCGCTTGCAAGGAGAGCTGGTGCTAGGAAAGTTAAATAAGTGACGCCATCAATCGCATTAGAGCCAGAATTCTTGGAAATCATGGCACTTACACCAACGCCTACTGACATTAGATAGAGAACTGGATTGGCCATTTGGCCAAGAAGAATTTGCTTCCACCACTTTGCCTGTACTCGCATTCGAGATTCAAATACGTAGAACGTGCCACGGCGCATCACCTTTACGGCATCAACAAGATTGAGTGAGCCTTGCCGTTTTCCCTCAAGAATGGACATTATTCGATCAGCGATCGTCCAGTAAGGCGCAAGAAGACATCTTCCAAAGAACTGCGTCGGACAAGTGAAGTGAGTGGCTTGAGGTGTTTAGCCGTAACTTCTTCCAAGAGTGCCTCACCATCATCGGCATACATCAAAATTCGATCAGGCAGAACTTCGATGCGATCGCACATTTGTCGTAGTTGATCTGCAACTTGGTCATTGCGACCTGAACCAAAGCGAACCTCAAGAACTTCCTTAGTTGAATACTTCTTAATTAATTCGAGAGGACTATCTTCGGCCATGATCTTGCCTTTATCCATAACGATTAATCGGTTACAGAGTTGCTCAGCTTCATCCATGTAGTGAGTGGTAATAAGAAGTGTGACACCTTGTTCCTTTAAGCGGAATAAGCGATCCCAGAGAATGTGGCGCGCCTGCGGATCTAAACCTGTAGTGGGCTCATCTAGCATCAAAATTTCTGGCTCGCTTACTAGTGCTCGCGCAATTGTCAGGCGGCGTTTCATGCCACCACTAAGGGCTTCTACCTTTATATCGCGCTTCTCTTCTAATTGTGCAAACTCAAGTAGCTCATCAACTTTTGGACGAATGAATTTCTTAGAGAGCCCGAAGTAGCGGCCATAAATGTAAAGGTTCTCTGCAACAGTGAGTTGGTTATCTAAATGATCTTGCTGCGG
>WLQV01000118.1 GCA_009697555.1 Actinomycetota bacterium
GTCATGGGTTAAGGGCAACAACGATGATTACAAGGAAGGCAGTGCAGCGCGTGGCTAAACCTGTCGTATTAATTGCGGAAGAGTTAAGTCCTGCCACCTTGGAGGCACTTGGCCCAGATTTCGAAGTGCGCCATTGCGATGGTGCAAATCGAAGTGAGTTGCTTGCCGCCCTTGGCGCAGGAGTGGATGCCGTATTGATCCGCTCTGCCACCAAGATGGATGCAGAAGCAATTGCCGCAGCTAAAGGTTTACGCGTTATTGCACGTGCCGGTGTTGGTCTTGATAACGTTGAAATTCCAGCCGCAACTGCTGCTGGCGTCATGGTTGTTAATGCTCCAACTTCAAACATTGTGAGCGCTGCCGAATTAGCGATTGCGCTTCTTCTTGCCAGTGCTCGTCACATCTCACCAGCACATGCTGCGCTTCGCGCTGGTAAGTGGGCTCGTTCCAAGTACACCGGCGCTGAGCTATTTGAGAAGACACTTGGTGTTGTGGGATTTGGTCGTATTGGCCAACTCGTCGCACATCGCATGCAGGCATTTGGCATGAACGTCGTTGCCTACGATCCATATTTGCAACCAGCTCGTGCTGCGCAATTGGGTGTGGAGTTAGTTGAACTAGATGACTTACTCAAGCGAAGTGATTTCATCACTATCCACTTGCCAAAGACAAAAGAGACTGCAAATCTCATCGGCGTTGAAGCGCTTAAGAAAGTAAAGCCAGCGGTGCGCATTATCAATGCCGCACGTGGCGGCGTTCTTGATGAAGCAGCGCTCTACACCGCAATTACTGAAGGTCGCGTTGCAGGCGCCGGTCTTGATGTTTTTTCCACTGAACCTTGCACCGATTCACCACTCTTTACCCTTGATCAAGTTGTGGCAACACCACACCTTGGTGCATCGACTGATGAGGCCCAAGAGCGCGCTGGAATTGCAGTTGCAGTCTCAGTTCGTAAAGCACTTGCTGGCGAATTAGTTCCTGATGCAGTCAACGTTAAGGGTGGCCTAATTGCCGAAGAGATTCGTCCATCATTGCCACTCGTGGAAAAACTCGGCGCAGTCCTCTTTGGTCTCTGCGGTGAAGTTCCAGTCAGCGTTGAAGTTGAGATTCGTGGCGAAATTGCAGCATTTGATTGCTCAGTATTAGCAACTAGTGCTGCGGTTGGCTTGCTTAATAAAGTTGGCGCCGAAGATGTTACTTATGTGAATGCACCAAGCATTGCGCAGGAGCGTGGCTTACAAACCACCGTCACAACAGAGGCTGCCTCACCAGATCACCGCAATGTGATTACCTTGAAGGCGGCACTTGGTGATGGACGCAAAGTTTCCGTCAGTGGCAATCTCTCCGGTATCCGTATGGTGCAGAAGTTAATCGCGGTCGATTCATTTGACCTCGACATCACTCCTACCAATCACTTGCTCTTTCTTCGCTACTCCGACCGCCCAGGCGTTGTTGGTGCAGTAGGAAATGCACTTGGTGGCTCCAGCATCAACATCGGTGGCATGCAGGTAGCACGTGATGAAGTTGGCGGAACAGCGTTGATGGTCATCACCGTTGATTCACCAGTATCTGATGCAGTTCTTGCCAAGATCACTAAAGAGGTTGGCGCAACGTCAGCTCACTCTGTGTCGTTGGTGAACTAGCCATGGCGAAGAATTTCAACTTGGCAGTCATCGGTGGCGATGGCATTGGACCAGAAGTGGTTGCAGAGGGACTCAAAGTTCTCGATGCAGTGAGCGCCAAACATGGCGTGACATTTACCAAGAATAATTTCGAACTTGGCGCGGCCTATTGGCATAAGAGTGGCGAAGTTCTGCCTGACTCTGTCATGGCTGAAATTGCTAAGTCTGATGTTATTTTATTGGGAGCCATTGGCGATCCATCAGTTCCAAGTGGAATTCTCGAACGCGGTCTCTTATTGAAACTTCGTTTTGCATTTGATCACTACGTCAATCTTCGTCCAGCGCGCCTTTATCCTGGTGTTACATCACCACTTGCTGGTGTGAGTGAGATCGATTTTGTTGTAGTTCGCGAAGGCACTGAAGGTCCTTATGTTGGCGCCGGTGGCGTTCTTGCACTTGGCACCGATGCTGAAATTGCAACCGAGGAGAGTCTCAATACTCGCCGCGGTGCAGAGCGCGTCATTCGTGATGCATTTGCCCGTGCGAGCAAGCGACCACGTAAGAAGCTCACATTGGTACATAAAAACAATGTGCTCACTCGCGCTGGCAGTTTATGGACTCGCACCTTTAATGAGGTTGCCAAAGAGTTCCCAGAGATTAAGACTGATTACATCCACGTCGATGCCGCATCCATGTTCTTTGTTACCGATCCAGGGCGCTTCGATGTAGTCGTCACAGATAATCTCTTCGGCGATATTCTTACTGACATTGCAGCTGCAATCTGTGGCGGAATCGGTCGCGCTGCATCGGGCAACATCAATCCCACTGGCGCATTTCCTTCCATGTTTGAACCGGTACATGGCAGCGCACCTGACATTGCCGGCAAAGGCATAGCCGATCCAACTGCCACGATTATGAGCATCTCAATGATGCTCGAGCACTTAGGTCTATCCACTGCAGCCTCGGAAGTAGAGCGCGCAGTTGCGGCAGATTTATTAGCCAATGGCGCTAGTAAACGAAGCACCACTCAAATCGGCGATGCAATCGCTGCTGCGGTAAAGGGATAACAATGGCAATCACGATCAATCGTTCAACTCACTTAGTCAGCGATGCAGATCGTGCTGCAAAATTAGAGGCACCCGGATTCGGTAAGTACTACACCGATCACATGATCGTTGCCGAGTGGAGTCAAGACAGTGGTTGGTCAACACCAGAGTTAAAACCTTACGGACCAATCTCACTAGATCCAGCCGCGGCAGTTTTTCACTATGGCCAAGAAATCTTTGAAGGTCTCAAGGCTTATCGCCAACCAGATGGCAGCATCTCGCTCTTTCGTCCTGAAGCAAATGCAGCACGCTTTCAACGCAGCGCAGCACGCTTAGCACTTCCGGAACTTCCAATCGAAACTTTTGTAGAGAGCGTTGAAACACTGGTACGTGAAGATGCAGGTTGGGTTCCGAGCAAAGTAGGAGAGTCGCTCTACCTGCGCCCCTTTATGTTTGCGAGCGAAGTTGGACTCGGCGTTCGTCCATCAAATCGCGCGACATACATGTTGATCGCAACACCAGCTGCTGCTTACTTCAATCCAGAGAAAGCGGTATCGGTCTGGATCTCCAAGGAATATGTTCGCGCAGTACAAGGTGGCACCGGCGAAGCAAAGTGTGGCGGAAATTATGCGGCTTCCCTTATCGCACAACGCGAAGCCGCTAAAGAGGGTTGCGATCAAGTGGTCTGGCTCGATGCAAAAGATCGTTATTGGGTGGAAGAGATGGGTGGTATGAATCTCTACTTTGTTAAAGGCAAAGGAAAAGAGGCCACAGTTATGACACCAAAATTAACTGGAACGCTATTGCCAGGAATCACCCGCGATTCAATCTTGAGTGTTGCGGTAGATCTCGGTTACAAAGTAGAAGAGACCATGATCAACATCGATGATTGGCGCGATGGAGTAGCCAGCGGTGAGATCAGCGAAATCTTTGCTTGCGGCACAGCTGCAGTAGTTTCACCAGTGGGACAAGCCAAGAGCGCACTTGGCACCTGGGTAACTGGAGATGGCAATCCTGGTGCAATAACTATGCAAATTCGCCAGACTCTTTTAGGAATTCAACATGGCGAAGTTGCAGATACTCATAAGTGGTTACATCAGGTTAAGTAATGCCGCTTTCCGATAACTTTCATATCTACGAC
>WLQV01000119.1 GCA_009697555.1 Actinomycetota bacterium
AATTCTGCGCTCTTCATCTGATCGACGATGTTGGCGGCGCTCACGCCAAGAATTGGCGCCTCACTTGCACTGTAAATTTCCAATAAGACCGAGTAATCAGCTTTTGAGAGTGCGGCAGCAAAATCGGGTGTAAATGCCTGGGTGCGTGAGTAGCGATGCGGTTGAAAGAGTGTGAGTACTCGACCATCGCCGGCATAGCGGCGGGCAGTATCAAGTGTTACGGAAATTTCGGTTGGGTGATGGCCGTAATCATCAATTACCCGAATGCCATGTACTTGACCTTTTAATTCAAATCGACGGGCTGCGCCACGAAAGGCATGTAGACCGGTAAGAAATTCTGGAAGTGGCAATTCAAGGGCCCGGCAGACTGCAACAGTTGCCGCCGCATTCAAGACATTATGGGCACCAGGAACTTGTAGCGCCATCTCCCCGATCGCCTTGCCATTGACTACGAGACGAGCCTTCGATGCAGTGGGTAAGAGTTCAATCTGATCAACGATTAAATCCGCACCGGCCCCAGTTCCATAGGAAATGGTGCGACAACTTGTGATACTTGCACCCAGTGCGCGGGCACCTGGATCATCAAAGCAATACACGAGGAAACCATCGCTAGGAATTGTGGCGATAAATGCCGCGAAGGCAGCAGTGACATCACCTGGCGTAGCAAAGAAATCAACATGGTCGTGCTCAATATTGGTGATGATCGCGCCAAATGGGCGATAGGCAATAAAAGATCCATCAGATTCATCTGCCTCTGCAATAAATAGCTCGCCCGTACCGCGATGAGCATTTGATCCCGATGCAGTCAATGTGCCGCCGATCGCAAAGGATGGATCCAAGCCACTTGTTTGTAGGGCAACGGTCAACATTGAAGTGGTGGTCGTCTTTCCATGTGTTCCGGCCACAGCAATACTGCGCGAACCACTCATTAAGAGAGCCAGTGCTTGTGCGCGGGTCATTGTCGCAATGGCCAATTCGGTTGCTCGTTGCATCTCTGGATTTGTACTTGCGATAGCGCTGGAGAAGATCACTAAATCTGGCTGCGCAATATTGCCTGAGCTATGTCCAATTGCAATTTCGGCACCGAGCGCTCGTAACCCCGTAACAACCGATGAGTCTTTGGCATCTGAACCAGAAACTTTTGCACCGTGAGATAGCGCGATTCGCGCCAAGCCACTCATACCTGCACCACCAATACCAATGAAATGTAACTTCTTGGTAGATAGCTCGCTGAGTTGCATTAGCTGCGACCGCCTCGAATGGCACTCTCCATAATCGCAACGATTGCCTTGGCAGCTGAAAGATCAGATGTAGACCCTTGCGGACTCAAAGCTTTACTGCGATCGAGCAGCGTGTTGAGGTGTGCCATGAGCCAATGGCCAGAGAATTCTCCTTGGGTAATTATTTCGGCACGACCTGCTTCAACTAGGAATTGTGCATTCTTCATCTGCTCGCCATTTCCGATAGGAAGCGGAATAAATAAGGCGTAACGTCCCAAAGTTGCAAACTCGGCACACGTTACTGCGCCACTTCGCGCGATTACTAAATCTGCTGCGAGATAAACATCGGCCATTGCCTCGATGTAATGCACTGGCTGATAACCCGGACGAGCTTCTGGCAGCTCATTGCTTCCACCGAGTGAATGAATCACTTGAACTCCACGTTGGAGCAGTTGCGAAATGATTCCGCTCACTTCACGATTGAGCGCCTGCGATCCCTGCGATCCCCCAACAACGGCGATCAGCGGTTGAGTACTTTCAAAGCCAAGGTGCTTACGTGCCTCAGCTCTCGCACTCGACCAATCCGGTGCAGCATATTCAGCAGCGTTCGAAACATCTTCCCGCAGTGGCATGCCGACCACTTCGCCTTCACGAAATGCTTTCGGTGCACTGGCATCTACCGCCCGTGCCACACAGATTCTCGACGCAAATCGCGCACCATAGCGATTGGCCCAACCCACTGTGGCATTTGCTTCATGGATCACAACTGGAATCTTGAGTGCTGCTGCGGCTCGATAGACCGGAGCACTTACATAACCACCAAAACCAATTACCACTGTTGCGCCAGCAATCTCTGCCTTGCTCTGTGCTACTGCTTTGCGCAAGCGAAATGGGAAGGTGAGAGCAGATAGAGAGAATGAGCGCGGGGCAACTACTTTATTTATCGTGTGCAATGTAAAGCCACGTGCTGGAACTAATGCTTTCTCCAAGCCGGCATCAGTTCCGATAAAAAGAATGTCATCATTGATGTAAAGGCGCTGCCAAGCATTAGCAACTGCCAGTGCTGGTTCGATGTGTCCGGCTGTGCCACCACAGGCAAAGATTATTTTCCGCTCGCTCATGCGCTCACCGAAGAGTTAGCGCGAACGCCCTCCATAATTCCAGCATCCCGACGCGCGGCGCCATAGACAAAGCCCACCGCAATAATCGTGACAATGAGAGAGGAGCCACCATAAGAGACCAGTGGCAACGTCACTCCCACAACTGGAATAACGCTGAGCGCTGAACCGATGTTGATTACTGTCTGCGCTGCAATCCAGCAACCAATTCCAGCTGTTGTGAACTTAGTTAGTGAATCCTGTGCCCGCATTGCAATTCGGAAAATTGAGAAAATTAAAGCGATCATCAGCGCCAAAACTACTAGCGTTCCAAGTAAGCCAAACTCTTCACCAATTACCGAGAAGATAAAATCGGTATGAGCTTCTGCAAGGTTTCCCCACTTTTGGCGACTGGCACCTAATCCGACGCCGAAGAGTCCGCCGCTACCTAATCCGAGCAAACTATGTGCTGGTTGCCATCCAGCAAATTTATACACCGATGGATCGAAGGGATCGATCACTGCTTGCAAGCGATGTAACCGATTTGGCGCCACGATCACCATTGCGCCAACACCAACCACCACGAAAGCAACTAGACCGGCAAAGTGCTTCATTCCAAGGCCAGCGATAAAGAGTAATCCGCAGGCAATTGCAACGAAGATCACGGCAGTACCTAAGTCACGACCACGCAGAATTAAGGCGCAGGCAATTGCAAAGCCAGGACCAATGGCCATAAGGACTTGCGTCTGAATCCGACCGCTACGTTCGCGCATCGCCAACATGTGCGCCGCCCAGAGAATAAGTAAGAACTTTGCAGCTTCGCTAGGTTGGATATCTACTGGCCCTACTGAAATCCAATTTCGATTTCCATTTACTAAGTGGCCAACACCGGGAAGCTGAGGAAGCACAAGAAGGAAGAGTGCAATAAAAAGTGCAACTTTCGCCAATGATCGCCATCTCTCCAATGGAAGTCGCGAGGCAACATAGGCACCTGGTATCGCAATGGCGAGAAAAATAATCTGGCGCAGCGCAATGGAAAATACTGAGCCTTTGGATTCAAATGAAGAAACAGCCGATGCCGATACCACCATCATCATGCCTAGAGCAGTGAGCGCTGTTGCGCTAATAAGGAGTAAATAGTAATTACTTGCCGGCTTTGCCAATACTGAGCGATGTGACATTACTTCTCCCCATCGCTAATTACGGTGCGAACTGCAGAGGCAAATTTATCGCCCCGATCACTATAAGAAGTGAATTGGTCCATAGACGCGCAGGCTGGCGCCAATAAAACCGTATCGCCACTGACTGCAATCTCTTTCGCTAACTTTGCCACTCGGACCATGAGATCCTGCGCCGATTCGTCCTCACTCTGCTC
>WLQV01000012.1 GCA_009697555.1 Actinomycetota bacterium
GCATCTACATGCTTCAAAGTAAGGCCAATATCATCAAGGCCCTCGATTAAACGCCAGCGGGTGTAATCATCAATCGCAAAGCTCAGAGTGGTTGATCCGTAACGTACTTGGCGATTCTCAAGATCAACTGTGATCTGCGTTGTTGCATCTGCTTCGATGGCAGCCCAGATCGCTTCAATTTCGCTCTCGGTCAAAATAACGGTGAGCAAACCAGCCTTCATGGAATTGCCACGGAAGATATCTGCAAAGCGGCTTGAGAGAACTGCTTTGAAACCATAATTTTGCAGCGCCCAGACTGCATGTTCGCGCGAAGAGCCAGTTCCAAAATCTGCACCGGCTACCAAAATCGTTCCTGCCTTGTACTCAGCCTTATTAAGAACAAACTCTGGATCATTGCGCCAAGCTGAGAAGAGGCCATCTTCAAAGCCGCTCCGTGTTACTCGCTTGAGGTAAACGGCAGGAATGATCTGATCGGTATCAACATTGCTACGGCGAAGTGGAACGCCAGTTCCAGTGTGTGTAGTGAATTTATCCATTCTGCGCCTCCTACAAATCTGCCGGGGATGAGAGTGTGCCGCGCAACGCTGTTGCAGCCGCTACAAGTGGACTTACTAAGTGAGTGCGACCGCCCTTGCCTTGGCGACCTTCAAAGTTGCGATTGCTCGTTGATGCCGAACGCTCACCGGGTGCGAGTTGATCAGGGTTCATGCCAAGGCACATGGAGCAACCTGCATTGCGCCACTCTGCACCTGCGGCAAGAAAAATCTTATCGAGGCCCTCTGCTTCGGCTTGCAAGCGAACGCGAGCAGAACCAGGAACTACCAACATGCGCAGTGATGGTGAAATCTTCTTGCCATTCACAACGGAGGCGGCGGCGCGTAAATCTTCAATGCGGCCATTGGTGCAAGAGCCAAGGAAAACAGTGTCAATCTTGATCGCTTTGAGTGGTGTACCAGCTGTTAAATCCATGTAGGTCAGTGCGCGCTCTGCTGCATTGCGCTCTGCGGGATCGCTAATTTCTGCGGGATTAGGAACATTTGCTGAAAGTGGCAGGCCCTGTCCTGGGTTAGTTCCCCAGGTAACAAATGGCGCGAGTTCATCTGCATTGAGATTCACTTCCACATCAAATTTTGCATCGCTATCGGTATGCAGGCTCTTCCAATAAGCAAGGGCAGCATCCCAATCCTTTGGTGCATGTGGCTTGCCCTTGATGTATTCAAAGGTCGTCTCATCTGGTGCAATCACACCAGCGCGAGCGCCAGCTTCAATCGACATGTTGCAGATTGTCATACGAGATTCCATGGAGAGGGCACGAATTGCACTTCCACGATATTCGATGACATAACCTTGTCCGCCACCGGTGCCGATTTTGGCAATGATCGCGAGAATAATATCTTTACTGCTGACACCTGGTTTTAATGTGCCCTCCACATTGATCGCCATAGTTTTAGGGCGAGCAAGTGGCAGTGTCTGAGTCGCTAAGACATGTTCTACTTCGCTGGTTCCGATTCCAAATGCGAGCGCACCAAATGCACCATGTGTTGATGTATGTGAGTCGCCGCAGACAATTGTCATGCCTGGTTGAGTGAGGCCAAGCTGTGGGCCAACTACGTGCACGATCCCCTGCTCCACGTCACCGAGTGAGTGAAGGCGAATTCCAAATTCTTTACAGTTATTGCGTAGCGTTTCAATTTGTAGCCGCGATACTGGATCGACAATTGGCTTATCAATATCAATGGTCGGCGTATTGTGATCTTCAGTTGCAATAGTTAAATCGGCGCGACGTACTTTGCGGCCAGCAAGGCGTAGGCCATCAAATGCTTGTGGGCTAGTTACTTCATGAATCAGATGGAGATCGATAAAGATGACATCTGGTTCACCATCTGCACTGCGCACGATGTGTTCGTGCCAGATCTTCTCTGCCAGAGTTTTTCCCATAAGAGCCGCTCCATTTGCAATCTCAATTAGTGAGATGTTATTATCGTATCGTGGACAAGAAAAAGAATAGCGGAGTTGGCGTATTAGATAAAGGCGCAGCGATACTTACTGCGTTAGAGAGCGGCCCGCACTCACTTGCTGAGTTGGTTACGGCCACCAAGATCGCCCGCCCTACCGCGCACCGCCTTGCCGTTGCCCTCGAATTCCACCGCTTAGTTGCCCGTGATCTGAGTGGTCGCTTTGTTTTAGGACCTCGCGCTGGCGAACTCTCCACTGCAGCCGGTGAAGATCAATTACTTGCCGCAGCAAATCCAGCGCTGGCGCTACTTCGCGATGCAACAAGTGAGAGCGCTCAGCTCTATCGCCGCCAAGGTGATTTGCGAATCTGTGTTGCCGTTGCAGAGCGCCTCTCTGGCCTGCGCGATTCAGTTCCAGTTGGCGCGGCTCTGACGATGCAGGCCGGTTCTGCCGCTCAAGTTCTCTTGGCTTGGGAAGATAGTCAGAAAATTCACCGCGGCCTTACCAACGCAAAATTTACCGCGGCCCACTTGGCGGCAGTTCGCCGGCGCGGTTGGGCACAATCCATTGGCGAGCGCGAAGTCGGAGTTGCCTCAGTATCTGCCCCGGTGCGCGGACCAAATAATAAAGTGATTGCAGCGGTAAGTATTAGTGGACCGATTGAACGCTTAGGGCGCCAACCTGGTCGAATTCATGCAGCAGCCGTTGTTGCAACAGCTGCGCGATTATCTGAGCATATCTCTCGCTCATAATTTGCTACACATTTTCTATTCAGAGTGATTTCATACTGTATTTCTGTGTAGCCCCGAAGGGATTCGAACCCTCGTAGCTGGCTTGAGAAGCCAGAGTCCTAGGCCGCTAGACGACGGGGCCGCGCTATTAAATTGTTACTTCCATTGGTAGCTGGGGTACCTGGACTCGAACCAAGACTTACTGAACCAGAATCAGCAGGGCTGCCAATTACCCCATACCCCAATTAAGCAAGTCCTAAGGATACCTCACGAACTAGAGCGAAATCGCCGACTCAATGCGCTCAATACATAGCGTCTTGCCGAGCAATTCCATCGATTCAAATAGCGGTGGCGAGATCGTGCTACCTGTCACTGCAATTCGCACCGCACCAAATGCAATGCGTGGCTTAAGCCCCATCTCTTCAATCAGAGATTTGCGAAGTACTGCTTCGATCTCGCTGTGACTCCACTCCTGGAGCGGTGAAAGATCGGCCAAGGTGCGTTTTAGCACCTCTTTTGCCGCGCCATCATTGATCTTGGGAATTGATTCTTCTTCTACTTGGAACTTTTTTACAAAGAGGAATTTGAGCATCTGTGGAATTTCACCCAGGGTCACAATGCGCTCTTGAATTATTGGTAGCGCAGATCGCACAAGTGCAATTTCTTGATCACTGCCACTAATAACTCCGGCATTGGTCATAAAGGGAAGAGTCCATGCCAAGAATTCATCGAGGGTAAGTGCGCGAATCTTGTCACCATTAATCGCATCAAGTTTCTTCATATCAAAGCGAGCTGGTGAACTATTCACCTTTTCAATAGTAAAGAGTTCGGTGAGCTCTTTCATTGTGATGTTCTCGCGATCATCACCTGGCGCCCAACCCAGTAGCGCTAAGTAATTACAGATTGCCTCAGGTAGGTAACCTGCTTTGCGATACCAATCAATTGAAACTTCACCATTGCGCTTTGACAACTTGGTGTTGTCCTGGCCCATCACGAAGGGCAGATGAGCAAAGAGTGGGTAGTCGGCTTTGGCAAGACCCATTGCTTGATACACGCGAATCTGTCGTGGCGTTGAGGAGAGCAGATCCTCACCACGAAGAATGTGGGTCACGCCCATCATGACGTCATCTACTGCAACTGCCAAGGTATAGAGCGGTGACCCATCACCGCGCACCAAAACAAAGTCCGGTACAAATTTATGATCAAAAGTTACATCGCCACGAATTTCATCATGAAATGTCGTCTCGCCAGCTGGCATCCGCATTCGAACTACAGCTTCCCGCCCTTGCTCTTTGTAATCTTTAATCTCCTGCGGTGATAAATCACGGCACTTTCCATCGTAACCAGGTGCCTCATTTGCAGCGCGTTGTGCTTCACGCCGCGCTTCTAATTCATCAGGTGTGCAATAGCAAAAGTAAGCGTCGCCTTGATCAATAAATTTGCGCGCCCAATCGGCATAAATATCTAAACGCTGCGACTGTAGGTATGGACCATTGGCGCCACCTACTTCTGGACCTTCATCCCAAGTAAGTCCTAGCCATTTCAACGTATCGATTGCAGCTGCGATGTACTCATCGGTGACGCGAGAGCGATCGGTATCTTCAATCCGGAAGAGAAAGGTTCCTCCAGTGTGGCGCGCATAAGCCCAATCAAAGAGGGCGGTACGAATATTGCCGACATGGAGATCGCCGCTGGGTGATGGTGCAAAGCGCACCTTTACTTTCTTATCCACGATGGCTCAGCGTATTCGTTAATTGACCAAGACCGGCGATTGCCACAGTTATTTGCGCACCTTCTGGCATAGGCCCGATACCTGCTGGTGTTCCAGTCAGAATTACATCGCCTGGAAGTAGCGTCATTACTTGAGTAACGAAGTTAATAATTTGTGGGATTTTAAAAATCATCTCATTCAACGTGGCGCTCTGCTTTACCTCACCATTGAGTGTGGCCGAAATTGCTTGGTTGCCTGGCTCAAAGTCAGTATCAATCCATGGCCCAAGCGGGCAGAAAGTGTCGAAGCCCTTTGCCCGTGTCCACTGGCCATCTTTTTTCTGCAGATTTCGTGCGGTGACGTCATTGGCAAGTGTGTAACCAAAAATTACATCTTTAACGCGTTCAATTGGAACTTCTTTACATACTCGGCCTATGACAATTGCTAGCTCTGCTTCGTAATCAACCCGATCTGACATTGCTGGCCAAACAATGGTGTCATTGGGGCCAATTACCGATGTGTTGGGCTTGATAAAAATAATGGGTTCATCAGGAACTTCGCTATTCATTTCAGCGGCATGATCTGCATAATTCTTGCCGATGCAGAGGACTTTGCTCCTTGGAATTACTGGAGCAAGTAGCTTTACATCTGAAAGAGCAACAGTTGCACCAGTTTTGCTTACGCCCTGATAGATCGGATCCCCAGAGATCACTGAGATCAAATCATCTGATTCGAGTACGCCAAAGAGTGGATCTCTGCCCAGTTGCGAAGCAGGTGGTGGCGTAAATCGGACGATGCGCATGAGCGGAAGTCTATCGTGGCTAAAGCGCGGTAACTTCCCCGTCTATTCCACAGAACCAGATTGCAGCGCTCGGCGCATACTCAGAAATTGCGCCAATCTCATTGGGTTTTTCACCTGTAACAACGACCGCCTCAATGCCATCTATTTGTGATGCCATTGCAACGGTAAATACTGCATCGAGTGCCGTTAATGAAAAGTTCTTTGTTGAAACGTTAATTGCTACATAAGTACGACCGGTTGTATCACGTAACGCTGCAGCTTGAAGTGCGCCAGTGCGGGCAAGGGTTGCAGCTGCAAGGGTACGCAACTTCTCATCTTCAGAATTATTAAAGCTCAACGCTGCTCTCCCCTTCTTCTACTCGCTCAATTATGACGCTACTAATTCGACGGCGACGGCCAATTGGTCGCTCGGCGGTAATGCGCCAACCGCGCAATGTAATCGTGCTACCGGCAATTGGAACTCGCCCCAAAGTAGCTGCCATTACTCCGCCAATCGTATCTACGCCTTCAAATTCGGCGAGATCAATCAGAACCTTTAATTCACTCGCTAAATCTTCGATGTGCAGATTTGCTTCAGCGCGGGCTTTATCTGAAGTAATCCATTCAAATTGCTCATCGCCATCATCAAATTCATCTTCAATTTCACCGACAATTTCTTCAAGAATATCTTCAATCGTTATGAGGCCGGCAGTTCCGCCATACTCATCGACCACGATCGCTAAGTGAATCTGATCGCGTTGCATTTCACGGAGCAGGCTGGATGCCATCTTGATTTCTGGCACAAATGTAGCATCGCGCATATTCTCTTCAACGCTCTCGGTCTGCTCTGCCTCATGATGATCATGTGAGCGTTTCGCCAAATCTTTCACATAGGCAATACCAACAATGTCATCGAGATCTTCGCCAACTACCGGAATTCGAGAGAAGCCCGATCGCAGCGCAAGTGAGAGACCTTGGCGCAGACTCTTATCGTGTTCAATCCAGACCATTTCAGTACGCGGCACCATTAATTCGCGCACCAAGGTATCGCCCAATTCAAAGACGGAGTGAATCATCTCGTGCTCATCAGAGGGAACAAGTCCCTCTAAGTGTGCTTGATCAACTAAATTTCGAATCTCTTCTTCTGCGCCACCCTTTTTTCGGCGCAGGAATTTACTGAGCATGCTCATAGCTTCTGCCAATTTGTGACGAGCTCTTCTTGAAGCGAGAACATTTCAATCTCTTCCGCCTTCTCGGCATGGTCATAACCAAGTAAGTGGAGCAAGCCATGTGCAGTAAGGATAAAGATTTCGTGATTAGGTGAGTGTCCAGCTTTTTTCGCTTGAGCTTCCGCAACAGAGGGACAGAGAATAATGTCTCCTAAAATTGCCGGCGCATCTTTTGCTGATCCGCGACGAACTTCATCCATCGGAAATGAGAGCACATCGGTAGGACCGGGCTCATCCATCCACTTAATGTGCAGCTCTTCCATCTCTGCTTCATCGACAAAAATCACAGTTAAATCATCTTCCGGATTAAGTTCTAACTTGTTTAAGCAGTAGCTCAAGAGTGAGTGAAGTTGATCGGTCGGTGCTAAAGAACCAGAGCGATTTTCGATTTCAATTGTCATAGGTGCGTAAATTACTGGCTAGGGCGCAATTGGCGAGTCTGCGCCCGTTGCTCATCGAATCGTGAATAAGCATCAACGATGTCGCCAACTAAGCGGTGGCGAACCACATCTTCGGAGTTGAGCTCCATAAAGCAGATGTCCTCAATATTCTCCAAAATGCCGCGAATTACTTTAAGACCAGAGTAATTTCCATTCGGAAGATCAACTTGAGTGACATCGCCGGTAATAACCATCTTTGAGCCAAAACCTAAACGAGTAAGAAACATCTTCATCTGTTCAGGCGTTGTGTTCTGGGCTTCATCCAAGATTACAAAGGCATCATTGAGAGTACGACCGCGCATGTAGGCCAAGGGCGCAACTTCGATTACACCGCTGGCAAGTAGTCGTGGAATTGCTTCGTGATCGAGCATGTCATGTAAGGCATCAAAGAGCGGACGAAGATAGGGATCGATCTTCTCTGACAGTGATCCTGGCAAGAAACCAAGGTGCTCGCCTGCTTCAACTGCCGGGCGAGTAAGAATAATTCGAGTGACTTTCTTTGCCTGCAGCGCGGCAACTGCTTTAGCCATTGCTAAGTAAGTCTTTCCAGTTCCGGCCGGACCAATTCCAAAGGTAATGGTGTTCTCTTCGATTGCATCGACATAGCGCTTCTGATTTGCCGTCTTCGGACGAATCGTGCGACCCCGATTGCTCACAATGTTGAGCGAGAGAACTTCACCGGGATGATCTTGTGGGATTTGGCGCAACATCGAGATAGCACGGGTAACTGCATCAGGTGTGAGTTGTTGACCTGAGCGAATGACAACCAAGAGTTCATGAAAGAGATTTTCTACTTGAGCACACTCTTCAACATCGCCGCGAAGTGAGACTTCATTGCCGCGAACCGTCATAGAAACTTGAGGAAAGGCGCTTTCAATAACGCGCAAATTACTATCTGCCGGACCAACTACCGAGATCATTGAGATTGCACCCGGCACTGTTATTAACGTTCGCTCCATTGCGCCCAAGTCTAGGCTTAACCAGGTGGCCAGGCGAATGATCGCCCGCCGAGTAGATGTAAATGGGCGTGAAATACGCTCTGGCCAGCACTTGCCCCGGTATTAAAGACCAAGCGATAACCATCGAGTTGCGCTGCCGCCGCAAGTTCGGCAGCAGCGCTATGTAGTGCGGCAAGTGTGAGTGGCGCCGCCGCTGCAAGTTCGGCGCCATTTTCTACGTGGATCTTTGGCACCAGAAGAATATGGGTTGGGGCTTGCGGTGCAATGTCGCGGAATGCGATCAACTCTGATGTGTTGCGAATCAAATCAACTGGGATTTCACCTGTTATGAATTTACAGAAGAGGCAATTGGTTTCAAGTGTCATCTGATTTCACCAAATTCCACGTGCAGATTTTATTGCAGCGATTGCAGCAATTCCGGCATGAGCAGAGCGCAGAATTGGGCGACCTAAGTGAGCAATCTTTGCGCCAGCTGCGACAAATAATTCGATCTCGCTATCGGTAATGCCACCTTCGGGGCCAATGATGAGATAGATCTTGCTGGTATTTGCGCCAAAACTTTGTGCAACTTCGGAGATCTTATGCGTCGCACTTTCATGCAGCAGAATGCAGGCAGAGCCAGAAATCATCGTCAATAGCTCTTTCGTTGTTGCAACATCATGAACGGTTGGAATCCAGAAGCGACGTGATTGTTTAGTAGCTTCGCGTGCTGCCACGCGCCATTTATAGCTGCCCTTCTCACTCTTTCCAATTGAGCGGTGTGCCTGCCATGGTGCGATTTCATCAACGCCGGCCTCGGTCAGTAATTCAATTGCTTCGCGCACTCGATCGCCTTTAGGTATTGCTTGAATAGCAATTACTTGAGTTGCTTCGGGCGCTTCAAATCCAGCTTCTTTGATATCAATAGCAAGAGATTTCTTCTCAATTGCACTTACAGTGCCACTTGCCCAATTACCTTTGCCATCGCTGAGGTGGACTCGCTCGCCCATTTCAACCCGAAGAACTTTGATCGCGTGATGGGCTTCATCGCCAGTGAGTTGGTAAGTACCCGAAGTCGGGAGGCTATCGATGAGAAAGAGTGAGTACATCAGCGACCAAATGCATCGCGGAATTTGCTGAAAAATCCACTATCTTGGCGCTTCATATCCACTTGGCCACTCTTATCGCCACGCATCTCGGCAAATTTCTTCAATAACTCTTCTTCATCTTTCTTTAATTTCGATGGAATAAGAACTTCGATATGAACGACGAGATCACCGCGACCGCCACCCCGCAGCCGAGTAACACCAAGTCCTTTAACAAGAACCGTTGAACCGCTCTGCGTGCCAGCTTTGACTTCAACTTCGGTAGGACCATCTAATGTTTCTACCGTCACTTTTGTACCAAGGACTGCAGCGGTCATAGGAATTGAGAGCGCTAAGTGGAGCATGTCATTGTCACGTACTAAAAATTCATGTTCGCGTTGCACAATTTCAACGTAGAGATCGCCAGCTGGGCCACCACCTGGTCCTACCTCACCGCGACCTGAGAGTTGGATGCGATTTCCGGTTTCAACACCAGGTGGAATCTTTACTGAAACACTCTGCCGGGCACGCACTCGACCATCTCCGGCACACTCACGACAAGGATTAGGAATCACGGTTCCGTAACCTTGGCAATTTGCGCAGGGGCGCGAAGTCATTACTTGCCCGATGAATGAGCGCGTTACTTGTTGCGTTTCACCGCGACCTTTACAGATTGCACAGACTGTTGGATCAGATCCATCGGCGCAACCAGTGGCATCGCACTTAGTACAGGCAACTGCGCTCTCGACTGTGATCTCTCGTTCCGTTCCAAAACATGCTTCATCGAGTGAGACTTCAATCCGAATAAGTGCATCTTGACCTTCGCGCATACGTGGACGTGGACCACGTCCACCAGTCTGGCCACCGAAGAATGCATCCATGATGTCGCCAAAACCAAAGCCACCAAAATTAGCGCCGCCCATGCCCCCACTGCCACCCATGTCATAGCGCTGACGTTTCTGCGGATCACTCAATACTTCATATGCAGCGGTGACTTCTTTAAAGCGCTCTTGCGTATGTGGATCTGGATTCACATCGGGATGTAGCTCTCGCGCTAATTTACGGTAGGCACTTTTAATTTCACTCTGATCTGCATCGCGCGCAACACCTAAAGCATCATATAAATCAGCCATTACTGACTCTCACCTAAATACCTTCCGACATAACGTGCAACTGCGGAGACAGCCGCAATTGAACCTGCGTAATCCATACGGGTAGGCCCGATAACGCCAAGTGCTCCCAGTGGTGAGCTCTCTGCGCCATAACCAACAGTGACCAAACTTGTCTGCTGCAACTTCTTCTCACTCTGTTCATGACCAATGCGAACTTTAACGGTGTCAGTGACATCGCCTAGCAAACGCAGTAGGACCACTTGTTCTTCCAACGATTCTAAAATGGGATGGATCTGAGCCGAGAAGTCTTCTCTGAACCGGGCTAAGTTGGCGGTGCCAGCCAGAACCACTTTCTCTTCTGGCTTTTCAAGTGCCATTTCAATCAAAGTTGCAATTACTAATCCAACATCGCGGCGATCATTTGGCCCGTATGTATCCAAAAGCGAATTCAGACGCTCGGCAACTTCAGGTAAGCGCTGGCCCACAACTGCATTATTGAGCTGAGTGCGCAGCGTTGTCAGGAAAATCTCTGATAGATCCTTCATAAAATCAATCACGCGTTGTTCAACTCGTCCAGCATCGGTGATCAAAATCAACATCAGCCGCGACGAAGTGACAGCAACTAGCTCTACGTGGCGGGCACGAGACTTAATCATTGATGGGTACTGAACGACCGCAACTTGTTTGGTGACATCAGCTAGTAATCGCACAGTTCGCAGCACTACATCATCGAGATCGAGTGCTCCCTCTAAGAAGGTTTCGATTGCGCGACGTTCTGCATTAGATAGTGGTTTAACAGTGGCTAATTGATCGACGAAAACCCGATAGCCAAGATCGGTAGGAATGCGCCCGGCCGATGTATGTGGCTGAGTAATTAAACCTTCATCTTCCAAAACTGCCATCTCATTGCGAATTGTCGCTGGCGAAATTCCTAAACCGCGGCGATCGGCGATTGATTTAGATCCGACCGGCTCTTGGGTCGAGACATACTCATCGACAATGGCGCGAAGGATATCTAAACGACGGGGTTCCATAAGAGTAGTTAAGGTACTACAGAAGTATTTCTCGCACGATTCGATCTGCAATGAGGCGACCAGTTGCGGTCAGACTCGCAGCACCTGAACTCCACGCTTCATCATCGAGATGGCCACTGCTATGAAATGGCGCCAGAAGTGCAGATTGTGCAGGCGAGAGCGCAGATAACTTAATTCCCTCTCGCATCCGAATTCCCAACATGATCGACTCGGTAGCAATCTGCTCGGCGGTAAGAACTTCTCGGTCATGTTCTGGTGATAGTGATTGTGCAAGACGTTCTTTATAAGCAGTGGGATGTTTTACATTCCACCAACGAACACCATCAAGATGTGAGTGCGCACCAGGACCGGCGCCCCACCAATTAGCGTTTCGCCAATAAGCAATGTTGTGGCGCGAACCAAAACCAGGCTTTGCCCAATTACTTAATTCATACCAACTCAAACCGCTCTTCTCCGCAAGTTCATCAATGAGTAGATACATATCTGCCATTAAGTCATCAATTGGGGATGCGACATCACCGCGCTTAATCTGCGCTGCAAGCTTTGTACCAGTTTCGATAATGAGGGCATAAGCGCTGATGTGATCGATTGGAAGCGACAGCGCGCTCTCAACTGTAGTGCGCCAATCGGCCAAAGATTCACCAGGTGTGCCATAAATAAGATCGACGCTGACATTATCAAAACCTGCACTGCGTGCAGCAAGAACTGCCTTCTCAACATTGGCCGGGTTATGAGTTCGATCCAGCGTTGCCAAAACATGTGAAACAGCAGATTGCATACCAAAAGAGATTCGATTAAATCCAGCAGCTCGTAGTTGCTGCAACTTTGCCTCATCGACTGAATCAGGATTGGCTTCTAAGGTAATTTCA